>DATFGC010000372.1:0-6318 GCA_035249765.1 Gemmatimonadales bacterium
GGATATGCAACGGAGGCGGCCAAGGCCGTTTTTGCCTGGGCCGCCGGCTGCGACGAGGTGTGCCGGATCTGGGCCACCTGCGATGTCGAGAACACCGCATCGACTCGTGTTCTCGCCAAGCTCGGGATGGTGCAGGAGGGCGTCCTCCGGCGCTGGGCGATTCGTCCCAACCTGGCCCCTGGCGTTCCTCGGGATGCCCTGGTCTACTCGTGGGTGCGCGAGGCGCTGCGGCCGGCTTTCACTGCCCGGTGAGCGCCTCCAGGAAGGCCCGTAGCGCCCGACGTTCCCTGGGGGCGAGGCGGAGCGGCCGGATTTCCGGATCGAGATTGGGGTTCGGATTGCCGCCCCGGTCGTAGAAGGCGAGCACGTCCTCGAGCGTGCCGAGGCTGCCATCATGCATGTAGGGCCCGGTACGCGCCACGTTCCGGAGCGTGGGGGTCTTGAAGGCCCCTCGGTCCGCGCTGTCACCGGTGACGCCGGAGCGGCCCGGATCGGTTCCCCACGAAATGCCCGTGTTATGGAACCGCTCGTCGGTGAAGGTCGCGCCTGAATGACACATCACGCAATTGCCCCTGCCCGCAAAGATTCGCAAGCCGGCCCGCGCGTCGGGTGAGAGGGCGCCGCGGTCCCCGGCGAGGTATCGATCGATCGCCGCATTCCCTGAGCGAAGCGATCGGACGTAGCTCGCCAGGGCCCGGGCCAGGTTCCGGGTGCTCACGCCGTCCTCGAAGGCCCGGGTGAATTCGCCGGCGTAACGGCGGTCCCGGGCGAGCCGCCCGGCCACGCGCACCGGATCGTGATCCATCTCCCGCGCGTTCCGGACCGGCTGCAGCACCGCGTCCTCCAGCGTCGCCGCGCGACCATCCCAGAACAGGCTCACGCCATAAGCCCGATTCAGCAGGGTGGGTGCGTTTCGGGTGGTCCGCTGCCCGGCAATGCCGATCGAAGTGGGAACCGTATCGCTGAATCCGCGCTCCGGCCGGTGGCAGGAGGAGCAGGCCAGAGTCGAATCGCGCGACAGCACCGGATCGAAGAAGAGCCGCCGGCCAAGGGCGACCTTAGCCGCCGTCGGCGGATTGTCCTCGGGAAGCACGAAAAACTCGTCGAGTCCCACCGGGAGCGGCCGAAAAGGCGATGGCGACTGCCCGGCGTCGACCATCCGGGATGTCCCGCAGCCCGGCAGGACCGGCAGCAGCGCGACCAGAGTGAGCAGGAGCGGCACCACTTACCGGGCGCCCGGTGCCGGTGCCGCGGTGCTTTTCGCCGGCCGGACGCCTTCCATGACCCAGATCTCGTGGCGATCCTGGCCGGCGGTGAATGCCACTCGCCGCCCATCCGGATGGACCCGAAGGTTCCGGCCCGACACCTCTCCAACCAGCTCGATCCTCCGGGGTTCCCCGCCGGCGACCGGCTGAACCCAGACGGCGAAGACGGGATCCCGACCCTCGGGACTGTCGTTTCGTTCATACAAAAGGGATCGCCCATCCCTGGTCCAGCCCAGTACCGTCACGTTGGCTCTCTCAAACCGCGCGATTTCCCGGGGCGCGCCGCCCGCCGTTGGGATGACCTGCAGAATCGGGCCGGCCGCGTTCGGGCCCCGGGTTCCTTCGAACTGGACATACGCGAGCTGGGCTCCATCGGGCGAGATGGCCAGACTGCCGAAACCGGCGGGAAGGGTGAAGGCGCGCAATTCCCGGGAGGCCCCGCTCGAGCGGTCGAGCGCCATGATCCGGGTCTGCTTCTCGGCCTGGTTGTCCCGGCGGTAATAGACCGTCTTGCCGTCCGGCGACCACTCCGCCTGGGTGGCGGAGCTCTGGGGCTCGGACTGAATCAGCGGGCTTACCTCTCCGGTCTGAGCGCTGATGAGATAGAGCCCTTGCCGGCTCTTTCGGTCCTGTCCGGTCACCAGGACGCTCTTGCCGTCCGGCGCCCAGCGGGGGCGCTGGAGGTAATTCATTGCCGGGGTGAAGACCCTTTCCTCTCCAGTGCTCACCGCCCGCACGACCAGGGCGGCCGGTCGGGGTCCCGCCACCGGACTGCGCTGGGACAGGTAGGCCAGATATCTGCCGTCGGGAGACCAGTCGGCCTGGAAATTCGATCCCACGAATCGCTCGGCGGCCCGGGCCGGCGGTGCCAGGACCCGCCCCGCGGAAAAGTCCACGGTGGCGAGATAGACGTCCCGATTCCCGCTCTGTACGTTGTAAAACAGCGCTCCCTTTCGAGTGATTCCCAAGGGCATGATCCGCCACAGATCGGACTTCACCAGCTGGGGCTTGCCGGTCGCTTTCCCCTGCTCGAGCGGGACGACCCACAGGGCCATCGTGCCGGTGCGGTCGCTCGTCATCGCGAGGTGACGTCCGTCGGGCATCCACCCGACCAGCTCGTCATTGGCGGGATGGGACAGCTGGACTTCCTGGGTCCCGTCGGCGGCGAGCACATAGACATCCCGCTGGGGATGATCCTCCCCGGGTGGGAAGTCGTAGGCGATCCAGCGCCCGTCGGGCGAGACCTGGGCCCGATTCGGATAGCGCCAGTCGAAGGTCCGCAGCACCCGCGCTCCGCCGTCCCGCAGCGAGAGCACGGCGATCTGGTTCGACCGATTGACCAGGGAGAGGACCGCGAGCAATCGCTCCCCGTCGGGGAACCAGGACGCGATCGGGTATTCGACCTGGGGATTGCGGTACACCACCCGGGGTGAACCGCCCTCCACGTCGACGACCCGCAGATCGTACTCGAACTCCGAATTGAACCATTGATAGAGGATCCGCCGGCCGTCCGGAGAAAAGTTGGAGAAGAGCGCGAACTCGGTGGATTCGAACCAGGAGCCCTTGCTGGTCAGCCGGCGGCTCGTCCCGGTGGTGAGATCCCGGACCGCCAAGTCTCCGGTACTCCAGTCCACATGCGACAGGAGGCGGCCATCGGCCGAGGGGGCCCCCAGCGGATCGACCTGCGGGCCGGCCCAGATGCGCCGGGTCACCAGTTTGGAGGTGTCCGCCTGCGCAATCTCACCTGGCGCGTCCCGGGCTTCCTCGGCGACAGCCACGGCTTGTTTGAGATGGTCGCGCTGCGACCACCCGAGAAAACCGAGGGTGACGAACGCGAATACGGCGAAGACGGTCTTCATGGTGACTTCCTCAGCGTGGTGGGCGGGGGCGGGTGGAGTCCGCGCCCCTTCGGCTCACCCTGCATGGCCAGCCCCGTGCCAGCGGATCCCCCCCGGTGAAGCACCGGTTTACCAATGACTTGCACGGCAGGACCTGTATGACGCGGCCGCCATTTCGTAACGCCCTGTAGCGCGCCGCCGAGCGGTCCGTTACGCCGGCGACTTCGCCGTGGCGGCCAGCGGAAGGATCACCCGGACGACCGCTCCGCCCGGCCGGCCGTTTTCGATGGCGATCGTCCCGCCGTGAGCCACCGCGATCTGCCGGGCGATGGCCAGCCCCAGCCCGGTGCCGTCGGCGCTCGTCGAATAGAACGGCTCCAGCACCCGGTCTTGTTCCTCCGGAGGAATGCCCGGGCCCGTGTCCCAGACCGACACTGCCACGTCCCGCTCCCCCAGCTCGCACCGGATGCCCGCGCGTCCTCGAGCCCCCGCTGCGCGGGCGGCGTTGAGCAGGAGGTTGAGAAAGAGCTGCTCCAGCGCGGCGGGGTCGCCGTGGATGGTGCACTCGGCGGCCTGGGCCGGGAGCGGCTCGAGCGTAGCCCCGCGGCCCTGGAACTGTGGACTGGCCGTCTCGAGCGCGGCCTCCAGCGGCTCCCGGAGCTCCACCGGGCGGGGCTCGACCCTTCCGCTCCGTGCCACCCGCAGCGCCCCGGTCACCGTCGCGTCGAGCCGGGCCACCGAGCGGAGGGTGCGGGACAGCAGCTCCCGGGCCACGGGGTCGCTGACCCGCTCTTCTGCCCCCTGGAGGTCGAGGCGGATGCCGGTGAGCGGGTTGCGGACTTCGTGGGCGAGCTGGGACGCGAATGTCCCGACAGCGGCCAGCGATTCCCGCTGCGCCAGTTCGGTGAGAGTACGCCGCAGGCTCTCGGTCATGTGGTTGAAGGCCCGGGCCACCCGGCCGACCTCGTCGCCGGCCCCGACCGTCACGGTGCGGTCCAGATCGCCTCCGGCAACCGCCACTGCGCCGTCCGCAAGCTGCTTGAGCGAGCGGGTGAGGCGGCCGCTCAGTACCGTGGCCAGCAGGATGGCGCCGAGGCTCACGGCCAGCAGGGCGATGGTGCCCTGACGGGTTGCCGCCGCAAAGGGGCCGGCGATCGGACCGAGCGGGGCCGCCAGCACCAGATCCAGTGAGGGTTCGTCGAGTCGGCGCTGGACGCTGATCCACGGTTCGTCGGTCCAGCGGAAGCGGGGCTGGCGGATCACTTCGGGCTCGATGGTCAGCGGCAGCAGCGACGCCCCGCTGGCGCGGTCGAAGATGCCGAGCACGGCGCCGCCCACACCCCATCCCGCGGCCTCCGGCACGAGGGCGGCCGACATGACGTCCGCCTCCAGGGTGCCAAAGACGTTTCCCGCCGGATGATGCACCGGCAAGCGAACCGGGAAGAGGGAACTGGTGGCCGCCGGGGACCGGCCGCCCGGCGCCTCGAATGCAAACGCGGTGTCGCCGGGGGACCTGATGAGTGCAACCCGTACGATCGCCGGGTCTGGCGCGGCCCGGCCGGCCGGGTGCTCGGCAAACGAAAGCAGGCTGGAGCGGATCCGGACCCAGCGAAGCCCCACTTCGGTAGCGATCTGAACGAGGGTGCGGTCCAGGCGCTCCCGCAGCAGCCGTTCCCCCGCCCGCTCGGTCGACCGGACCAGCCAGGCCCCCACGATCCCAAGCGGCAACACGGCGCCGAGCAGCAGAACCAGGAGGATCCTGCCCCGGAGCGAAAGGGTCGGAAATCGGGGTCGGAGCCTCATTCGAGGCCGAACTTCTGGATCAGGCGATTGAGCCGGGGCCGCGAGATGCCGAGCAGCTCCGCCGCCCGGGTCTTGTGGCCGTGGGTGGCGGCGAGGACCCGGGCCACGTGGTGCCGCTCAATGTCCTCGAGCGAAGCCAGGTCGCCCGGCGCCGCGGTTCGAGCGCCCAAGCCCAGGGCCAGATGGTCCGGCCGCAGCACGCCGCCGGTCGCCAGGACCGTCGCCCGGGTTAGGGTATTCTCCAATTCGCGGACGTTGCCGGGCCAGTCGTGGGCCACCAGCACCTCCATGGCCTCGCCGGCGAGGAGCGGAGGAGGTCGGTGCAGCTCCCGGGCAGCTCGGACGACGAAATGTTCCGCCAGCCTCAGAATGTCGCCGCGCCGCTCCCGCAGCGGGGGCACCCGGATCTCGACCACCCGCAGGCGATAGTAGAGGTCCTCGCGGAAGCGGCCCGCGACGATCAGCTCCTCCAGGTTGCCATGGGTCGCCGCGATCACCCGGGCTTCGGTGCGCTCCGCCCGCTCCCCGCCGACCGGGTGGAATTCCCGGCTTTCCAGCACCCGGAGCAGCTTGGCCTGAAATTCAGGTTTGGTGTCACCGATTTCGTCGAGGAAGATGGTCCCCCGCCCCGCGAGGGCGAACCGGCCGCGCCGGTCGGACACGGCGCCGGTGAAGGAGCCGCGCTTGTGCCCGAAGAGCTCCGATTCCAGCAGCGTTTCGGGGAGCGCGGTGCAATTCACCGGAAGGAACGGCTCCTCGGCGGCGGTCGAGCTGTAGTGGATCGCCCGGGCAATCAGCTCCTTGCCGGTGCCCGTTTCGCCGCGAATGAGCACGCTGGTGCGGTTACTCGCGAGCTGACCCACCATCTTGTAGATCTCGAGCATCCGGGCGTCCCGCCCAATCAGCCGCTCGACTCCATAGCGGCCCGCTTCGTCCTCGACCGCGCGTTTCGTCCGATCGCGCGCCTGGCGATCGGCCAGGAGCCGGTTCAGGACCCTCCTCAGGTCGTGGAGGTCGAGCGGTTTGGGCAGGAAGTCGCTGGCGCCCTCACGCATCGCCGCGACGACCGTGGGCATGTCGTCGTAGGCGGTCATCAGGATCACGTCGGCGGACGGGACCCGCTGGCGGAGCTGCCGCAGCAGCTCGATCCCGTCGAGGCCCGGCATCCGCACGTCCGACAACACGATCTCCGGCGCGATGTCGGCGATCTGCGCCAGGGCGGCCTCGGCGGTCTCCGCCACGTGCACGTCGTTCAAATCCCGCTGCAGGGCATCGGCCAGCGAGCAGCGGACCACGGGATCGTCGTCGACGACCAGGATTCGAGCCATTGTCCGTCAGTCTAGGGCCCACCGGGCCCTCCTGTGCCATTGTACCGCCGGACCGCGTGAGGCGCACCCCCTGTCAGGCAGGAG
>DATFGC010000373.1:0-4427 GCA_035249765.1 Gemmatimonadales bacterium
CCGCATAGGTCGGCGGCGAGACCCGCGGGGTGGACGACGCCGCCACCAGCAGCGCGACCACCAGGCCGGCATGGACCAGCACGGTCCCCACCAGTCCGGTCCATACCGCACTCCGCGGCAGCCGATCCGCCTGAGCCGTCAGCGCCGCACCTCCTCGTCCTCGGTGGTCATGTTGATGTTCTTGACGCCGGCTGCCCGCATCGCGGCCATGACCCGAACCACGTCACCATAGGCTGCGCGCCGGTCACCCCGGAGATAGACGTCCGATGTCGCGCGCCGGGCCACAATGGCCCGGAACGCGGCGCGAAACTCGTCATAGCTGACCGGAGCCTGGTCCACGTAGATCTGGCCCCTCCGGTCCACCGTCACGATGATCCCCTCCCGGGGGGTGAGCGGCCGCGCCTCGGCCTTGGGGAGCTCGATCGCCACCCCGCCCTGCATCATCGGCGCGGTGATCATGAAGATGATGAGCAACACGAAGGCGACGTCCACCAGCGATGTCACGTTGATGTCGGCGGTGGGAAGAAACCGCCGCCGCCGGCCCGCCCCGCCGAGGCCGCCCAGCATCTAGAGCAGCCCCTCCCGGGCCATCCAGCCGACCAGGCCGTTGCCGAAGCCTTCCAGCTCCGATTCGAAATCACCGACCTTGCCGGCGAAGAAGTTGTACGCCATCACCGCCGGGATCGCCGCCGCCAGACCCGCCACGGTCGTCACCAGCGCCTCGGCCACTCCGGGGGCCACCGCGGCCAGATTCCCCGAACCGCTGCGGGAAATCCCGATGAAGGCGTCCATGACGCCCAGCACGGTGCCCAGGAGCCCCAGCAGCGGACTCACCGCGCCCAGGGTGGCCAGCCACCCGACGTAGCGCGCCGCGGCGTCCCGCTCCGCCGCGACCTCCTTGCCCAGGACCATCTTCAGCGCCTCGAGCTGGGTAGGCGACAGCGCACCATGGCCGGTGCCGTCCTCCCGGATCACTCCCGGCTGGAGCTGGGAGTAGAAGGTCAGCCCCTCGCGAAACAGCCGGCCGAACGGGGAGGGCGGCAGCTTCATCGCCGCCCGATAGGCTTCCTGCAGCTTGGGCGAGCGGTCCAGCTCGGCGGAGAAGCGATCCGCCTGCCGGCGGAGCCGGCGGAACTGAAAGCCCTTGAGCCCGATCAGGAACCAGGAGGCCAGCGAGAAGAGCACCGTGACGGCAAGGACGATTTTTGTTTCGATGCTCGAGGTGAGAATCAGCTCGAGCGGTGTCGTGGGGATCGGCGCGGTGGCCTGAAGGAGGATCATCCGCGTAAGATAGAAGCACAGGTGCGAGGAGCGAATAGCGAAGAGCGAAGAGGGGGGTTCCTCTTCGCTCTTCGTTATTCGCTATTCGCCGGCAGGGAGGGTCGCTTTATCGCGGCAGCGTCGCCACCTGCCGCACCGTGGTGCCCGGCGTGATGTCGGGCGAGACCACACCCATGACCTTGACCGTGGCGGTGCGGTTGCGGACGTGGACCACCTGGAGCGTGGCCATCCGCTCGTCGATGGCGTCCGCGGTCGAGCGGGGCTGGGGGCCCGGGGTGCGCCGCGCCTCGAACAGGTCTCCCGCCGCCACGCCGGCTTCCTTGCCCACGGTGATGAAGAGCACGTCCTGGGGATGGCGCAGCTCCCGGAGATCGCGCGGAATCAGCACCTGGCCCTGGATTCCGCCCTGCACCGGCTGGTAGTCCACCGGGCCGGGATCGGCGAACTTCTCGGCCGGAAGCACCGACTGGCCCTCCCGGATCGGGCCGAAGACCGCGATGACCTCACCGACCGCCTGGGCCCCGTTCTGCAGGGTGATCCGGAGCAGCCCGGTGGGGACCACGATCTGGCCGTAGCCCACCGGCCCGTCCCGCCGGTCCAGGGTGACGACGCTGTCGCCGATGGCGTAGCTGCCTCCCTCGGGCGGCAGCAGGCCCACCAGAGTATGGAGCTGAACCGCCGCCCGGGTCCGGCCGCTCTCGATCTGCTCCGGAGTGACCGGGCCGAGCAACTGGCCGTAGGGCAGCGAATCGCCCTCGCTCAGGAAGCCGGCCGAATAGAACTCGCCGGCCCGGAGCGGAGAATACTTGACGTCACGATAGAGCTTGAAGGCTTCCTGGATGTTGGTGATCCGCCGCCGCCGGAAGAGATCCAGCCCGTCGCCCACCGTGTCCCCCGGGCTCACCACCACGATGCCGGGTGACGGGGGCGGCGTGTCCGTGGTCGGCACCGCCGGCTCGCCCGGGGCGGCATCCAGCCGGAGCACCTCGCCGGGATAGATCCAGTGCGGATCTTCCACCACGTCGGTGTTCATCCGGTAGATCTGGGGCCAGAGGAAGGGATCGCCCAAGTAGGTTTGAGCGATGTCCCAGAGGGTATCGCCCTTCTTGACCGTGTGGGTCTTGGGCGCCTGGGCCAGCGCCGGGGCGGCGAGCCCCAGCGCGCACAGGAATGAAAGGCTAGAACGGCAGATCGTCATCCTCGGCATCGAGAGCCTCCGGAAAGTCGGAGAACGACTCGTCCTTGGCACCGGACTTGGCGGCCGCCGCCGCTCCCGCGGCTTTCGGCGCGGAATACGACTCACCGCCATCACCTTTGCCGGACAAGAGAATCAACTCGCGGGCATTGATCTCCGTCGTGTACCGGGTCTGGCCTTCCTTGTCCTGCCAGCTCCGATACTCGATGCTGCCTTCGACGTAAATCTTGTCGCCCTTCTTACAGTAGCGCTCTGCGATGTCAGCAAGATTCGAGCCCTTGTTGTTCCAGATTACGACACGGTGCCATTCGGTCTTTTCCTGCTTGTCCCCGGAGGCCCCTTTCCACTGCCGGCTGGTGGCCAGGGAGAGGTTGGCGACCCGGCCTCCATTGGCGGTGCTGCGGACTTCGGGATCGGCGCCCAGGTTGCCGATCAGCTGAACACGATTGAGACTGCGGGCCATGGTATCCTCCTCACGGGGGGAATTCGGGCGACCGGGTCGGGGAACTCCCCCAGACTACCGCCACCCTAAGTCATTTATCTAACCAAAGATACGCAAGACACACCTTAATCGCGCGCCGGCTGCAGACGGGCCCAGAGCACCAGGGCGTCCTCCGCCGGGTTCCGATAATAATGCGGCCGCATTCCCACCGGCCGAAACCCGAAACCCAAATACAGATCCCGCGCCGCCAGGTTCGATTCCCGGACCTCGAGGTAGGCCTCTCGAACCCCCCGCCCGATCAGGAGTGCAAGTCCCTGTTCGAGCAGCCGGCGACCCAAACCCTGGCGCCGGTGTCCGGGCAGGACGGCAAGATTCAGTATTTCACCTTCCTCGCCAGAGAGTCGGGCCATCAAGTATCCCAGCTCCCCCTCCGCATTTTCGGCCACCAGGGCGATCGTCGTTTCAGATTGAATCGATTCCAGGATCCCCCGTTCACTCCAGGGATCACTGAAACAGCACCGCTCGATTCGCGCGAGCGCTCTGACATCAGCGCGCTCGGCCAGCCGGATCCGGTAAGGCTCGTCCATGCGCTGCCTCCCAGCGGGCCTGCGCCTCGGCGGGACGGCCATAGTGAGGCTCCCAATCATCCAGCTTTTCGATGCGGACCGCTGCTCCCTCGACATCGAGCAGGGTGAGGAGCCGGGCAGCCTGGGGGAGGCTTGCCCCGCCCCGCACCAACGGCACGCCATGCTGATCCGCCAGCCGCTCCACCAGCCGGTCGGGCGCGTCGGCAACGACCAGGTCAGGGGCAGTCCGGCGGAGTGATTCGACCGTCGCGACGGCCGGGCCCATCTCGATGCTCACCGAGAGGGGGAGCGCCATGCGGTAGACCGCCGCGTAGAGCTCGCCCCTGAGCGCCGAGGTCACCACCAGGACCCGGGCGCCTCCGGGCGGTGCGGTTGCAGCGGCCCGGACCATCAGGGTCGAGGCAGTCCAGACTTCAAGTCCCGGTCTGGCGCGCGCCAGGGCTTTGACCAGCGCGGCCCCGACTCTGAGCCCGGTGAATCCGCCGGGACCATCCGCCATCGCGATCCGCTCGACCCGGGCGAGGCCGATCCCGGCATCCTCGAGCAAGCCCTCGATCATCGGCAGCAGGGCGGCCGCGTGCTGCCGGGCACCGTCGAGTCTTCGCTCCAGGACCGGCTGTCCCGGCCGCCCGAGGGCTACGGTCAGCCGGTCGGTCGTCGTGTCGAGCGCGAGCGAGATCATCCCAGCTCGAGCTGCCGCAGCTCGGGATCCGGCGTGTGGGCCAGCCGGACCCGGTGGGTGGGCCGGGGCGCCCACGATCCGGCGCGCTCGGGCCACTCGATCAGCAGCACGTCCCCGGTGATCAGGGTTTCCCAGTCGAGATCCCTCGCCTCATCGGGAGAGCCCAGCCGGTAGCAGTCCACATGGTACACCGGTCCCCGCCGCCCGTCGTAGTGATGCACCAGCGCGTAGGTCGGACTC
>DATFGC010000374.1:0-5904 GCA_035249765.1 Gemmatimonadales bacterium
TATCTCACCATCCCCTCCTCCAGCCACGCCTGCTCCCCCTTGAGGACGCTCTGGGCCAGCCGATAGGTCCGGTCGTCCTCGTTGGAGAAGACCGAGCCGAACAGCTGGCGCACCTTGCGGCGGCTGTGCCGGCTGAACAGGTCGGCCATCCGGACCGGGCCGCGATGGGAAGGATCCTTCTTCACCATCATGACCGCCCGGCTGCACGCCGCGCTGATCGCCAGCAGCTCGGCGCCGACTTCCACCAGGCGGAAGAGCACCGCCTGCTTCTTCTCCAGCCTGGGACCGAACCGGATCATCGCGTGGAAGAGGCTCCGGGCCAGCTTCCGCGAGGCCCGGTTCACGAACCGCATGTGGCCGGCCAGTTCCCCGAAGTCGGAATACCGCGGCCACATCCCCCAACCGAACCACTGCTTGGGATACCAGACCGCGTAGAACAGCCCGGCCTTCCCCAGCGCCCTGAGCTTGGTGCCGGCCGACGACTTCGGATTGATGAGGTCTCCGGCCACGTCGAGGTGGGTATCCACCGCCTCCCGGGCCAAGAACAGCCGCATGATCTCGCTGGATCCCTCGAAGATCAGGTTGATCCGCCAGTCGCGCATCATCCGCTCCACCGGATCGGGCTTCTCGCCCCGGGAGCGCAGGCTGTCGGCCGTCTCGTAGCCCCGGCCTCCCTTGATCTGGAGGCAGTCGTCCACGATCCGCCAGCCGACTTCGGTGTTCCACATCTTCGCGATGGCTGCTTCCATCCGGATGTCCATGTGGGGCCGGTCGGCCAGCAGCGAGGCCAGGTCGGCCACCGCCTCCATGGCGAAGATCTCCGCCGCCATCCGGCCCAGCTTCTGGGCGATCGCGTCGTGCTTGCCGATCGGCTGGCCCCACTGCACCCGGGTCGCGGCCCACTCCCGCGAAATCTCCAGGGCGCGCTTGGCCCCGGCAGCGCACCCCGCCGGAATGGTGAGCCGGCCGGTGTTGAGGGTGATCAGCGCCAGCTTGAGCCCCTTGCCTTCGCCCCAGAGCAGATTCTCCGCCGGCACCTTCACGTCGTGGAACCGGAGCACCCCGTTCTCGATGGCCTTGAGCCCCATGAAATGGAGCCGCTGCACCACCTCCACCCCGGGCCAGTCGGTCTCCACGATGAACGCGGTGATTCCCTTGGCGCCGGTGCGGGCCATCACCAGCATGACTTCGGCTACGGTGCCGTTGGTGCACCAGAGCTTCTCGCCGTTCAGGATCCAGTGCTTGCCATCCTCGCTGAGCCGCGCCGTGGTGGAGAGCCCGGCCGGATCGCTGCCCACATTATTCTCGGTCAGCGCGAACGCCGAGATCTGCCCCTTGGCGATCCGGGGCAGGTACTTCTTCTTCTGGGCCTCGGTGCCGAAGAGCTTGAGCGGCACCGGCACCCCTATGGACTGGGAGGCCGAGAGCAGGGCGGTGAGGCTGCCGTCCACGCTGGTCACCAGCGCGATGGCCTTGGTGTACATGAGCTGGGAGAGTCCGAGTCCGCCGTACTCCTCGGCGATCTTGATCCCGAAGGCGCCGATCTCCCGAAGCCCCTGGATCACCTCGGGCGGAATCTTTCCCTCCCGGTCGATCCGGTCGGCATCCACGTGATCCCGCAGAAAGGCTTCGAGCTGGTCGAGGAACGGCTGGGCCTTGGCCACGTCTTCCGGAGTGGGCTCGGGGAAGGGATGGACCAGGTCGAGCAGCAGCTTTCCCTCGAACAGCGCCTTGACGAAGCTGGAAGCCCACTCCCGCTCCCTGGCGGCCTCGGCGACCTCGCGGGCCTCCTGCTCGGTGGCGAGCACCGGCCGGTGGTCTCCCGAAGGCAGTTTTTCGGCGGGAGGCGTCATCAGGTTCGTCATGTCAGGACCAGGTGGAGGTGTTGCCCGCCCGCTCGCGCAGCGCGCCGAGGAGCAGAGTGGTGATGTGCCGGCGGCGCTGCTCGGCAAAGTCGGGAGCCTGGGGATCGAGCCCGACCGCCTTGAGGAAGGTTCCCCCATGCACGATGGGGAACCAGGTGAGCGCCACCAGGCTGAGCAGGAGGTGTGCCGCTTCGCTGGTATCGGAAATGTCGAGGCCCAATTCCTGGCGGAACGCGGCCAGCGCCTCCTGCCAGACCGCGAGCCGAAGCGGCATCCCCTCGAGTACCGTCCGGTCGGAGAGGGCCTCGCGCTCGATCAGCCGGACGAAGTTGGGCCGGGCCGCGACGAAATCGGAATAATCCGCCACCGCGCCGGCGAGAATGACGTCCGGGGTCTGGCCGCTGGCCAGGGCCCGGGCCTTGCCCTCTCGCACCGCGCGCCGCACGTCGGCAAAGCAGCGCTCCAGCACGGCGCGATGCAGCTCGGCCTTGGAGCCGAAGAAATAGCCCGGGGTCGCGCGCGACACTCCGGCCCGCTTGCCCACGTCGGAGAGGGAAGTCTCCTCGTAGCCGTGCTCCGCAAACAGATGCTCCGCCGCGTCGAGGATCAGCTCCCTCGATCGCTCGGCGTCCCGCACCCGCTCGCGCGATTCCGGTTTGGTAGCTCGAGCCATGACGTCGTAGCCCCAGAAAAGGCGGAATGCAGAAACTTGCTTGTCAGCCAGCAAGTTAACATCGTAGACGTAAGTAAGCAAGCTTCGAGGTGGGCCAGGGTAAGTCACCCGTTGACCGTTGACGGTTGACCGTTGACGCTTCTCCCATGCCGCCCGCCCCCCGCCGGATCCTGCTGGCCGACTGCGACGCCATGTTCGTGGCGGTGGCCCGGCTGGTGGATCCCGAGGGCGCGGGGAAGGCCCGGCTTCTCGTGGTGGGCGGACGCGCCAACAGCCGGGGGGTGGTGTGCTCGGCGTCCTACGAAGCGCGGGCCTTCGGGCTCCGGGCCGGTATGCCGATTTCCCGCGCGGCCCGGCTCTGTCCTGGAGCGACCTTCGTTCCGGTGCCCGGCAAGGCCTGCGGGGTGAAGCACCGGGAGATCCGCTCGGTGCTTATGACCTGGGCGCCGGTGGTCGAAGCCGCCAGCATCGACGAGTTCTATCTCGACCTCTCGGGCACCGAGAAGGTCTACCGGGGCGAGCCGCTGGCCGGAACCGCGGCCCGGCTCCGTGAGGCGGTGCGCGAATCCACCGGCCTTACCGTCTCGATCGGCGGCGGCACCAACCGCCTGGTGGCCAAGCTCGCCGCCGAGCGGGCCAAGCCGCGCCCCGGCACCGGCGCGACCGGAGTGCTCATTGTTCCACCTGGAGAAGAGGGAGAGTTCCTGGCGGACCATGCCCTGGCCGACATTCCCGGCATTGGCCCCAAGCTCCAGGCCACCCTCAAGCGCTACGGGCTGACCTCGGTCCGCGATGCGCTCCGGGTTGACGAGCAGAGCTTCGAGCGCTGGCTGGGGGACGGGACCGGCCGCTGGCTGTTCGAGCGGATCCGCGGCCACGGCGGCGATCGGGTGCACGCGAGCCCCGCGTCCAAGTCCATGAGTCACGAAGAGACCTTCTCCCGCGACCTGGTGTCGGACGAGGCGCTGGAGACCCGGCTACTCCGGCTGGTCACCAGCCTGGCCGCGGAGCTTCGGGGTGACGGCCTCCGGGCCGGGTGTATCACCGTGAAGCTTCGCGATCACGATTTCACGACCCGGCAGGCCAGCCGCACCGTTCCCGAGCCGCTCAGCACCGATCGAGCCCTCTTCGAGGTGGCCCGGGCCCTGCTCACCGGGCTCCGCTCCCGGCGCCGCACCGCGGCCCGCCTGCTCGGAGTCTCCTTCTCCGCGATGACCGGCTCGGAGGGACCGGCCCAATTCAGCATGCTGCCGCCGGCCGCCGCGCCGGAGACCGGCCGGGATCGCAGCCTGTCGCGCGCGGTGGACCGGATCAACGAGAAACTGGGAGACAAGGCGATCCGCCCGGCCCGGCTGGTGGGACCGCGCGAGAGAACTAAATGAGGTGAATGGCGGTGGCCTTGATCGCGACCGCCACCCTGACGCCGGGCGCGAGTCCCAGCTCCTCGGCGGTGCTGGACATCACCGCCGCGACCAGCGCGGTTCCTCCGGCATCGAGTTGCACCTGCGCCACCGCGGATCCGCGCTCCACCCGGGTGATGGTCGCCGGAAACCGGTTGCGGGGCGCCGGCTCGTGGCCCTCGCTGAGGCTCAGCAGGAGATCGGCCGGCCGGATCACCGCATAGGCCTCCCCTTCCCGCTCCGCCACCACTTCGAGGGACAGATTCCCCGAGCGGAAGAGTCCCGCGAACCGAACCGCGAGATCGCCTCGCTCCGCTCGCGATGACTGCTCTGCCGCTTGCGATGGCGGCTCCGCCGCTCGCGATGACTGCGCCATGCGCTCTACGGTTCCCCGCAGCACCGTTCCCGTCCCGATGAACTCCGCTACGAACGCCGAATTGGGATAGCGAAACACCGCGTCGGGCGTTCCCGACTGGGCGATCCGGCCCTCGGCCAGCACCGCGACCACATCGCCCAGCCGCATCGCGTCCTCGAAGTCGTGGGTGACCTGGAGGGTGGTGATCCCTTCGCGCTCGTGCAACGCCCGCAGCTCGCGCCGGAGCACCCGGCGGGTGGCCGGATCCACCGCGGCGAAGGGCTCGTCCAGCAGCAGGATGTTGGGGCGGGACGCCAGCGCGCGCGCCAGCGCGATCCGCTGCTGCTCTCCGCCGGAAAGCCCGCGCACCGAGCGGGGCAGGAGGGGAACCAGACCCAGCGTCTCCGCCAGCTCCCGGATTCGCCCGGCCCGCGCGTCGGGCGCTTCCCGGCGGAGTCCGTACCCGATGTTCTCCCCGACGGTGAGATGGGGAAACAGGTGATAGTGCTGGTAGACGAATCCCACCCGGCGCGCCTCCGGCGCGGCAGCGGTCACGTCCTCGTCCCGGAGCGCGATCCGGCCCCGCCGCAACGGTTCGTGTCCCGCGATGGCCTCGAGCAGCGTCGTCTTGCCGGAGCCGGTCGGGCCGATGATGAGCCCATACCCGCCGGCCGGAACCACCAGAGACACTTCCTCGAGCGTGAAGCTCCCAACCTGGACCGTGACGCCCTCGAGCCGGATCACCGGTGCTCCGGGCGATCGGGAGCCAGGACCTGCACCAGCGCGAAGACCACGAGCGCGATCAGCAGCAGCACGACGGCAGCAGGCACCGCCGCGGGGAGGCCGAACAGGGTGAACCGGTCGTAAATCAGGATGCTGGCGACCTTGGGGTTGTAGGTCAGGATCACGATCGAGCCAAACTCGCTCACGCTCCGCGCCCACGCGAGCACCGCCCCGGCGACGACGCCCCGTCCGGCGAGCGGGAGGGTGACGTGCCGGAACGCCTCGGAGCCCGTGTCGCCGAGCGTGCGGGCTACCCGTTCCAGCTTGGGATCCACGCTTCGAAAGGCTTCCCGCGCGGCGCTCACCACGATCGGCGCCGAGACGAACAGCATCCCCGCCACGATGCCGGGGATCCGATTCACCACTTCGAGCCCCAGGGTGGCCAGCCCCTGTCCGATGGCGGACTGCCGGCCCAGGAACAGCAGCAGCGCGATGCCGGCCACCGGATGCGGCACCACCACCGGGAGCTCGACGATGCCGGCTACGATCCGGCGGCCGGGGAAGGGAACCCGGGCCAGCAGGTAGGCGAGGGGGACGCCGAGCAGCACGGACAGCAGGGTTGCCGCCGTGGCGGTGAGAATGGTGAGCCAGATGGAGGCAACCAGCTCGGGATCGCGGAAGGCGGTGCCCAGCGAGGCGGGACTGGCCTGAAGCAGCAGCCGGAGCAGCGGCCCCGCCACGAACAGCACCAGCAGGGCGGCGAGCAACCAGAGCGTCAGCGCCCAGGGGGAAGTGCGGAGGGGCATGAGAGACAATACCAGGCAACAGGCAACTGGCAACAGGCAACAGGGAAGGGGAAAGTATATTGCCTGCTGCCTGTTGCCTGCT
>DATFGC010000375.1:0-5663 GCA_035249765.1 Gemmatimonadales bacterium
ACCCTACACTGGTAGGAACCGCGATCACCGGGACCGCCACCAGGCCGCCAACGACGCTGGGCAGCGCGCCCTCCATCCCGGCGGCCACGATGATGACGTCGGCCCGTTTGAGGGTGTCCCCCGCGCTCAGCACCCGGTGCAGACCGGCCACCCCGACGTCGGGCAAGCGGGAGACGCTGGCGCCCATGGCCATCGCGGTGGTGGCAGCCTCCTCCGCCACCGGAAGGTCGCTGGTCCCGGCGGTCACCACCAGCAGCTCGCCGTCCAGGGTGACCGGCAGCTCCGCGGGAAGCCACGCGGTGCGCCCCAGCAAGCTCGATCCGAGGCCGGGAAACCGGGCCGTGAGCGCGACCAGCTGCTCTTCGCTCACCCGAGTGCAGAGGAAGTGCCCGTGGGCGCGCTCCAGTGATTCGCAGATCCGCACCAGCTGGTCCGCCGACTTGCCGGCCGCGAAAACCACCTCGGCCTGCCCCTGTCGCAGGGCGCGCTGGTGATCGAGTCGGGCGAAGCCGAGATCGTCGGTCGGAAAGCGGGCCAGTGACTCGAGCGCGCCTTCGGGGGAGAGGGTGCCACCGGCCACGGCGCGGAGCAACCCCTCGAGGCGGGCGCGGTTCACGCCGCCTGAACGGCCGGCTCGAGATACTCCCGGAAGATCGCTTCGGCCTCCACCATGGATTCGACCTGGAAGAGCCGCTCACGGAGATGCGCCGAGGCGGGGAGCCCCCGGGTGTACCAGCCGAGGTGTTTCCGGAATTCGACCACGGTTTTGCGGTGGTCGCCCTGGAGCCGGAGGGCGAGACGGGCATGGTCCAGCGCCACGGCGAATCGCTCGGCCGCCGCGGGCGGCGGACCGGCCTCCCGGCCCATGAGCAGGGCGCGCCCGTCCCGGAAGATCCACGGGTTGCCGAAGGAGCCCCGACCCACCATGATCGCGGCGCAGCCGGTGTGCTCCCGCATCCGCAGAATGTCCGCAGCGCAGGTGATGTCGCCGTTCCCCACCACCGGGATGTCGAGTGCCTCGACCACTCGCGCGATCTCGTCCCAGTCGGCCTTGCCCTGGAACATCTGGGTGCGGGTCCGGGCATGCAGGGTAAAGGCGCGGGCGCCGGCATCCTGCATTCGAAGCGCGATACCAACCGGGTCCCGGGTCTCTTCGTTCCATCCGCTCCGGGTTTTCACCGTGACCGGCACCGGGGTCGCGGCCACCACGCCCCGGATGATCCGGTCCACCAGCGCGAGGTCACGGAGGCACCCGGAGCCGCCGTTGCGCTGCACCACCTTCTTGACCGGGCAGCCGAAGTTGATGTCCAGAAAATCGGGCTGATAGGCCTCGGTGACGATGGCGGCGGCCCGGGCCATTCCCTCGGGATCGGCGCCGTAGATCTGCACCCCCACCGGCCGCTCGATCTCCTCGAATTCGGCGCCCTCGAGGGTGCGCCGGATTCCCCGCCGAATCGCTTCGGCGGACAGGAATTCCGTCATCAGAATGTCGGCGCCGAAGCGCCGGCAGATCTGGCGGAAGGGTGCCTCCGAGACCCCGGCCATGGGGGCCAGGATCAGGGGAACTCCCGGGGAGGAGAAAAAGGGTAACCGCATGAAGGAAAGCTATTTGCCCGGAGCAACAGCGGCAACGCGGGGGGTTCCGGTGGTCCGCTACCCCTTCTAGACTACACCGGGAATGCGCCTCCGTGATTTCCTGGACCCCAGCTCAATCTCACTCGATCTCCGGGCGCCCACCAAGGACCTGGTGCTCGACGAAATGGTCGCGCTCCTCGGGCTCGACGAGCGCTCGACCCTCCAGGTGAGCCGGTTGCTCAAGCGGCGGGAAGCGCTGGAGTCCACCGGCGTGGGCCGAGGCCTTGCGCTTCCCCACTGCCGTTCCCTGGCGCTCAACCGGCTGCGGCTCGGCTTCGGGCTGCATCGCGCCGGGCTCGACTATGCGGCGGTGGACCAGCGCCCGGTGCACGTGCTGTTCCTGATCGTGGCGCCGCCCACCGAAGTGTCCAACCAGTATCTGCCGGTGCTGGGAAAAATTGCCCAGTTCGCCCAGATGCCCGACGTACCCGAGCGGCTGCGGGCCCTCACCGACCCGGAGCAGCTGCTCCGGCTCTTCGAGGAAAAAGGGGTGTAGCTACTCCCACTCGATGGTGGCGGGGGGCTTCGAGCTCACGTCGTAGACCACCCGGTTCACTCCCTTCACCTCATTGGCGATCCGGCTGGAGATGTGCCCCAGCACCTCGGGCGGGAACGGGAACCAGTCGGCGGTCATGCCGTCCCGGCTGGTCACCGCCCGGAGCGCCACGGCCTGATCGTAGGTGCGGAAGTCTCCCTGCACCCCGACGGAGCGGATCGGCAACAGCACCGCGAAGGCCTGCCAGATGTCGTCGTAGAGTCCCGCCGCCCGGATTTCCTCGATATAGATCGCATCCACCTGGCGGAGCAGGTCGAGCGCCTCCGCGGTGACCTCACCGAGAATCCGGATGGCGAGTCCCGGGCCGGGAAACGGATGCCGGCCCACCATTTCTTCCGGGAGCCCCAGCTCCCGGCCCACCTGCCGCACTTCGTCCTTGAAGAGCTCCCGCAGCGGCTCGATGAGGCCGAAGGGGAGCCGCTCGGGCAGCCCGCCCACATTATGGTGAGTCTTGATGGTGACCGACGGCCCCCCGCCCGGCGAGGTGGACTCGATCACGTCGGGATACAGGGTGCCCTGCACCAGGAATCCCACGTTGCCTTCTACCGCCCTGGCTTCCTCGGCGAACACCTCGATGAACTCGTGTCCGATGATCCGGCGCTTGCGCTCCGGATCGGTGACGCCGGCCAGCCCGGCCAGGAAGCGCTCCCGCGCGTCCACCACCCGGAGGTCGATCCCGAGATGGCGGCGGAAGGTCTGCTCGACCTGCTCCCGCTCATGCAGCCGGAGCAGGCCGTGATCGACGAAGATGCAGGTGAGCCGGTTGCCCACCGCGCGGTGCACCAGCGCGGCCGCCACCGAGGAGTCCACCCCGCCCGAGAGTCCGCAGAGCACCCTGGTGGCCGGACCGGCCCGGCGGAGAATCTTCGCCACTTCGCTCTCGATGAAGTGGCCGGCGGTCCAGTCGGGCGTGCAGCCGCAGATATCGAACAGGAAGGTGGAGATGATCTCCCCGCCGCGCGGGGTGTGGGCGACCTCGGGGTGGAACTGCACCGCGAACAGCGGCAGGGTCCGGTGCTCGAACCCGGCCACCGGGGAGTTGGGGCTGGACGCGGTGGCCACGAAGCCCGCCGGCGGCGCGTCCACGTGATCGCCGTGACTCATCCAGACCTGGATTTCTTCGCCGGGTGTAAAGCTCTGGAAGAGCCGCCCGCCCCGCACCGCGACCGCGGCGCGACCGTATTCCCGCCGCGCCGCGCTCACCACCCGGGCCCCGGCCAGGTGGGCCATCAGCTGCATCCCGTAACAGAGGCCCAGCACCGGCACGCCGAGCTGAAGCAGCCCGGCGTCGGCGAGGGGGGCACCCTCGTCGTACACCGAGTTGGGGCCGCCGGAAAGGATGATGCCCTTGGGCCCGAACTCGCGGATCCAGGCCAGCGAGCGGCTGGCAGGGTGGATCTCCGAGTAGACGTGGGCCTCGCGGACCCGGCGCGCGATGAGCTGGGTGAACTGAGAGCCGTAGTCCAGGATGAGGATGCGATCGGTCATGCCCGGGCCACCATGTCCTCGAGGGTTTCCCGGGGCCGGGCAGTCACCCAGCGGGCGCCATCCACCATCACCTCCGGAGGAAGCGGTCGGGCGTTGTAGGTGGAAGCCATCACGAAGCCGTACGCGCCCACCCCCAGGATCGCGAGGACGTCGCCGGGCTCCACCAGGGGAAGCGGGCGATCGAGCGCGAGAAAGTCTCCGCTTTCGCAGATGGGGCCGACCACGTCCACCTGCTGGACCGGGCGGGACCGGTCCGCCGAGACCACGATCTCGTGGTGCGCATTGTAGCGGCTGGGGCGCACCAGGTCGGTCATCCCGGCATCCACCACGACGAAATGCTTGCCTCCCGCCTGCTTCCGGTACAGCACGGTGGTGAGCAGAATCCCGGCGCTCCCCACCAGGTAGCGGCCCGGCTCGATGTGCAGGGTGAGGCCGAGCGGCGAGAGGATCGGCAGCAGCGCCGCTGCCAGGGTGGACGGCTCCAGCGGGGTCTCCTCCTTGTACCGGATTCCCAATCCGCCCCCGATCCCGACCGATTCGAGGGTGGCGATGCCCTGGCCCCGGATGCTTGCGACCAGTTCGGCCAGCCGGCGCGCCCCCGTCACGTAGGGTCGTACCTCGAGAAGCTGGCTGCCCACGTGCATGGCGATCCCGCTGAGCCGGAGCCGGGGGTCCGAGCCGATGCGCTTCGCCACCGGCACCACCTGATCGGCCGGGATGCCGAACTTGGCGGCCGCGGTGCCGGTGGTGATGTAGGGGTGGGTGTCCACGGTGACGTCGGGATTCACCCGGATGCCCAGCCGGATCGGTCCCGGCAGGGTGCGGGCAGCGGCCAGCGCCGAAATCAGATCGAGCTCCTCCAGGGACTCGATGTTGATCTGGCCGATCCGGGCGTCGAAGGCCCGGCTCAGCTCGGTCGCGGTCTTCCCCACGCCGCTGAAGACCAGCCGGTCGGGGTGGAAGCCGGTCTCGAGTGCCAGGAGCAACTCGCCGATCGAAACGATGTCACATCCGGCTCCGAGGTCGCGGAGCACCCGGAGGACGGCGCGCGAGCTGTTGGCCTTGACCGCGTAATCCACCCGGTGCGGTACACCGGCCAGAGCCGGGGTCAGCGCGGCATAGTGACGCCGGATCGCATCGGCGTTGTAGACGTAGGCGGGCGTGCCGGTGCTCCGGGCGATTTCCTCGACCGGAACGCCGTCCAGCAGCAGCGCGCCCTCGGGGTCGCGGGCCAGGCCCGCGTCGGCGAACAGCGCTAGTACGCCTTGGCCCATACCACCTCGGCCACCGCGGGCTTCCCGGTCCAGATGCACCGGGTCGGCGCCTCGGGACTCCGGAACTCCGGATCAGGAATCACCCGGATCGTGGCCTTGGTCTGCTCCTTGATCTCGGCT
The DNA here is from genome assembly GCA_035249765.1 of Gemmatimonadales bacterium. GTDB lineage: Bacteria > Gemmatimonadota > Gemmatimonadetes > Gemmatimonadales > GWC2-71-9 > JABFSM01. Next base: position 5,074 of record DATFGC010000375.1, read on the forward strand.
TCCACCGCGGGGTCACCGCACCATCCGGCGTACACGAAGCCCCCGGAGCCCTCCAGGAAATCCACGAATTCCTGTTTGGAGGCGGGGCCCCGGAGCGACCCGGCCTCGCGCCGGGTCCGGGCGGCCTCGAGCAGCGCCAGCTGCATCCGGTCCATTTCGGTCTGGAGCCGCGCGGCCAGACCGGCCAAGGGCACCGATTCCTTGCCGCCCCCGGTTCGCCGCGCCAGCATCACCGCATCCTTGGCGAGGTCCCGCGGGCCCAGCTCGAGCCGCAGGGGAACGCCCCGCCCTTCCCATTCGTAGTACTTGGCCCCGGGCTTGATGCCTTCCCGGACGTCGAGGTGGGTCCGGATGCCCGCCGCGCGGAGCTCGGCCATGATGCGCCGCCCCGCGTCGGCCACCTGGGTCCGCTCCTCGTCGCTCTTCCAGATCGGCACGATCACCACCTGCCACTGGGCCAGCCGGGGCGGGCACACCAGTCCCTGATCGTCGCCATGGGTCATGATGAGCCCTCCCACCAGGCGGGTCGAGACTCCCCACGAAGTGCTCCAGACGTGATCGAGTCCGCCATCGGCGGTCTGGAAGGTGAC
>DATFGC010000376.1:0-4562 GCA_035249765.1 Gemmatimonadales bacterium
ATCGAGACGTTGTTCGCGGCCACGAAGTCGACGTTGATCGACTGGACGAATCGCCTGCGCGCCGAGGTCGGCGACGGCTTCCCGGAGAAGGTGACGGCGTTTCGCGAGGGGATGGCGGTGCATGGACGGTTCGGCCAGCCGTGTCCGGTGTGCGGGAGCCCGGTGCAGCGGATCCGGTACGCCGACAACGAGACCAATTATTGTGCCCGGTGCCAGACCGGAGGGCGCCTGCTCGCCGACCGCGCCCTGTCGCGGCTGCTCAAAGGCGACTGGCCCCGATCACTCGACGAGGTCGACTAGGGGGAGGGCATGCAGGGACATCTGATCGTGGCGAACTGTCTGGACGGCACCATTCAGAAGGGAACCAGTCTCGATGTGGATCCCAAGCGACCCACCTGCCACCTCAAGACGCAGACGGGCGGGATGATCGAGGTCGCCCTTGCGGACGTGAAGGCCCTCTTCTTCGTCAAGACCGCCACCGGCCGCCCCGAGTACAACGACGCCCGGGAGGTGGCACCGGGGGATTCCCGCCTGGTGGGCGCCCGGCGGGTCCGGGTTGCCTTCGCCGACGGGGAAGAGATCGTGGGCCTGATGAACCGCTTCCCCCCCATCACGCCCTACTTCTACATGCTGCCGATCGACCCGCACAGCAACAACATCCGGATCCTGGTGAACCGGGCGGCGGTGAAGGAGATGATGGAGGTGAGCGGTGAGAAGTGAGCGGGACCTGCTTCTCCCGCTTACCGCTCACCGCTTACCGCTCACTGCGCAAGCATCGCCTCCCGAATCGCGCGAAACTCGTTGCCCACCCGCCATTCCGGATATTTCTCCGCCCGCGCCACCCGGTAGCCCATCGTCAGGTAGAGCCGCAAGTCCTCCACAGCCCCGGAGAGGTCCCAGTCTGGCTTGATCTCATCGGACGGCTTGTGGTAATCCTCGTTGGTGTACCGGGCCCGTTGCTGCATCGCGAAGTCGGCCGGTTTGCCGATCACCTCCACGCCGGCGTCGGAATAGAAGGCCGGCACCCCCTGCTTGGCGAAATTGAAGTGGTCCGACCGGTAGTAAAAGCCCTTTTCCGATTCGGGGTCGGGCTTGAGCACCCGGCCCTGCTCGGTGGCGGCGGTCTGGGCGTAGTCCTCGAGCTCCGAGGCGCCCATCCCCACCACCACCAGGTCGGTGGTTCGGCCGTCCACGTTGAGCCCGTCGATGTTGATGTTCGCCAGCGTCTTGGCCAGCGGATACAGCGGGGTGACGGCGTAGTACTGCGAGCCGAGCAGCCCCTGCTCTTCCGCCGTCACGGCGAGGAAGAGGATGGAGCGCTCCGGCGGAGTGGGCATTGCCTTGAAGGCCTGGGCCAGCAGCAGCAGCCCGGCCGTTCCGCTGGCATTGTCGAGCGCGCCGTTGTAGATCGAATCGCCATTGACCGGGGTGCTCACGCCGAAATGATCCCAGTGTGCGGTGTACACCACGTGTTCCTCGGCCTTGACCGGGTCGCTCCCCGGAAGCCGGGCCACCACGTTGCGGGACGCGACCGAGCGAATGGTGTTCCGGATGGTGATCGAGGCGGTGAGCCCGAGCGGAACCGGAGTGAATTCGCGGGTCGTCGCTTTCGCCTTGAGGGCATCGAAGTCCTGCCCGGCCAGGCCGAACAGCGCCCGGGCCTGGTCGAGATGAATCCAGCCCTCCATCGGCGCCCGGGTCCGGTTGCTGTCGGGAGTCGCGAGGTCGAACTTCTCGCCTCCCATGCCCTGCACCACCGGCCAGGGATAACCGGCCGGCCCGGTCTCGTGCACCAGCAGGACCCCCGCCGCCTGGTGCTTCATCCCCTGTTCGTACTTGTAGGTCCAGCGACCGTAGTAGGTCATCGCCTTGCCGCGGAACTGGGTGGTATCGGGAAGCTGGGGATCGTTGACCAGCATCACCAGCACCTTGCCGCTCAGATCCTGGCCCTTGAAATCGTCCCAGGAGTATTCCGGCGCCTCGACCCCGTACCCCACGAACACCAGCTCGGCGCCGTTCACCGCTACCGAGGGAACCACGTGCCGGGTCCAGGCCACGAAATCGTCGCGGTAGCGGAGCCGCCTGGTGGCCTTGCCGCCGATAGCGAGTGTCATGGACGGGTCCGCGGTGACCGCGACCAGCGGCACCTGCTGGATGTAGCTCCCGTCGGGATTCCCCGGCAGCAGCCCCATCGCCCGGAACTGCCCTTCGAGGTAGGTGACGGTGCGCTCCTCGCCCAGGCTGCCCGGGGCCCGGCCCAGCATCGAGTCGTCCGACAGGGCGCGGATGTGATGCATCAGGGTGGCGGTATCGAGCACCGCCAGGGCCTCGGCCGGCACCGCCGGCGCGTCGCCGGGGGCGGAGCCGGTTTCGGCGGGAGCGCAGGCGGCGAGCAGGGCGAGAGCGGATAGCAAAGCGGAACGCGACATGAAATCCCGGTAGACCTTGAGAAGGTGGATGATCAAGTTATCACTGAAGCTTTTGAATCCACAGATTCCCCCGATTAGCACAGATTTGACTCACCTGTGGAATCTGCGAAATCTGTAGTTTCAGAGGTCGTGGACCTGGGTGGCAGACCTGAACGAAGGCCGTATAATCCATGACCATGCCCTGCCGAACCGCACTCCTGCCCGGGTGGCTTCTGGTAGCCTGTCTTGCGGCTCCCGGCGCCGTGCCCGCCCAGGAGGCCACCCTCCTTCTAACCGGCGGCCGGGTCTGGACCGGCGATTCGGCGCGACCCTGGGCGGAGGCGGTGGCGATAGCGGGCGACCGCATTCTCGCGGTGGGCAGCGCGGCCGAGGTCGCCCGGCTCCGCGGCGCCGGGACCCGGGTGCTCCAGCTGGGAGGCCGCTTCATCGCCCCCGGCTTCATCGACAACCACACCCACTTCGGGCAGGCCGGTGCCCTGCTCCTCGGCGCCAACCTGCTCGATGTCTCGGACACTGCTTCGCTGGTCCGGCGGGTGCGCGAAGCGGCCGGCCGGCTTCCCCCGGGCGCCTGGATGGTCGGAGGCGACTGGGGCGCCTATGAAGCCTGGGGCCAGGGCTCGACCGGTTCCGCCGCCGCCCGCGCCGGTCGCACCGGGTTTGCGCCCACCCGCGACCTGATCGATTCGCTCACCGCGGGGACCCCCGCCCTGCTCTCCAAGTGGGATCGCTCGGCGTACCTCGCCAACGGCAGGGCGCTCGCGATCGCCGGGGCCGCCTGCGACTGGGAAGGGGTCGAATGCGTCGCCGGCCGGCCTACCGGACGGCTCACCCCCGCCGCGGCAGAACGGGTTCGCGCCGCCATCCCTCCCAAGAGCCTGGACCAGCGGCTGGCGGAAGCGCGCGAGGCCATGGCCCAGCTCCGCGAGTACGGCGTCACCACGATCCACGACAACACCTCTCCCGAACAGCTCGAGGTGTATCAGGCGCTCCGGCGGCTGAACGAGCTCACGGTGCGGATCTACGCTCGTCCCACCATGGACCGGGTCGAAGCCCTTCGGGCCCAGGGGATCGGCCCCGGCTTCGGCGACCAGTGGATCCGGCTCGGCGGCCTCAAGGGGTTCGTGGACGGCATCATGGGGAATTCGAGCGCCCGGTTCTATGAGCCGTACCGGACCAGCGGACGGCTGGGCCTCTGGCGTCCCATGATGGAGCCGGCCGGAAACATGGAGCGGCTGCTTCTGATCGCCGATTCGGCGGGGTGGTGGCCCCAAGTGCATGCCATCGGCGATCACGCCATCGATACGCTGCTCACGATGTACGAGCGGGTCATGCGCGCCAACGGCCCCCGGGAGCGGCGCTTCCGGGTCATTCACACCCAGGTCATTCGCGGGCCCGAAGTTGCCGCCCGCATGGCCCGGCTCGGCGTGATCGCGGAGGTGCAGCCCTATCACGCCATTGACGACATGCGCTGGATGGAGGAGCGGATCGGCCCTCGCTCCCGCTGGGCCTACGCCTTCGCGACCCTGCAGCGCGCCGGGGTAAGGCTTTCCTTCGGGAGCGACTGGCCGGGCACCAACGCCTCCTGGTACACCGCCAACCCGCTGCACGGCATGTACGCGGCGACCACCCGGCAGACCCTCGACGGCAAGCCCGCGGCGGGGTGGTTTCCCGAGGAGCGGGTGGATCTGGAGACCGCGCTCCGGGCCTATACCGTCCACAACGCCTGGGCGGCCGGAGAGGAGAGCTGGAAGGGCTCCATCCAGCCGGGCAGGGTGGCCGATCTCGTCGTGCTGGACCGCGATCCTTTCGGGGAAGCCGTGTCCGAGCTCCGGAACCGCAAGGTCCTTTTCACCATCGTGGGCGGGCAGGTCGTCCACGAGGCGCGCACTCCCTGACGTGGCGGCGTTCTCTCCCTACCAGCGGATTTACGCCGTGGTCCGCCGGATTCCCCGAGGCAAGGTGGCCACCTATGGCCAGGTTGCCCGGCTGGCCCGGCTGCCGGGCCGGGCCCGGCAGGTGGGTTACGCGATGCACGCGCTCCCATCGGGTACGACGGTGCCCTGGCAGCGGGTGGTCAACGCCCAGGGAAAAGTGAGCCGCCGCCGGGTTCCGGGGGCCGAGCTCACCCAGCGG
>DATFGC010000377.1:0-7268 GCA_035249765.1 Gemmatimonadales bacterium
CGGCGGCCCGGCGCCGGGTGGCCCGCGCCCTGGGTGACGACGATCCCTGCGTCCGCCGTGCCGCGGCCAAGATGCTGGGGAACAGCGGGAAGCTGGCCGTCGCCGCACTGGAGACAGCGCTGCGCGATCCCAGCGCGCGGGTGCGGGAAGCGGCCCAGCTCGCGGTGGGCCGGGCAGAGATCCCCGAGCTCTACGATGAGGCGATGAAGGGCACCCGCGACGCCGACCCCGCGGTGGTCGCGATGGCGACCTGGGCGCTGGGGGAGTTCGAGCGCCCCGAGTCAGTCGACCGGCTGGCCGAGCTGACCCGGTCCCCGGACGTGCGGGTACGGCGGGCCGCGGCGCACGGACTGGGACAGATCGAAAACCCGGCCGGTGCCGCCCCGCTGATTCGGCTGCTCCGGGACAGCGATGCGGGAACCCGGCTGCTGGCCACCCACGCCCTGGGACAGCTCGAGCAGATCTCGGCGGCCGGTCCGCTCGCCCAGGCGCTGCGCGACCAGGACGTTCGGGTACGGATCGCCGCGGCGGAGGCCATCGGGCAGCTCGAGGAGGAACTGGAATCGGCGCCCGACGAGCTGCTCGACGCGATGCGGGACAGCGACGTGCGGGTCCGCCGCGCCGCGGCGGAAGCGCTGGGCGAGATCGCCGATGTCCGCTCCGTCGAAGCCCTGGGGCGCTCGATGAACGAGGCGGATCTGGAAACCCGCCGGGCGGTGGTGCACGCGCTCAGCCACATCGAGCATGAGAGCACCATCCCCTTCCTGCTCCGCGCGATCAAGGATGCCGATCCGGAAATCCGGAAAATGGCGGCGGAGGCGCTCGGAGACCGCAAAGAGAACTGATCTCACCGCAGCGAGTAGCGAGTAGCGAAGAGCGAAGAGGAAGGCCTCTTCGCTCTTCGCGCTCTGCTGTTATTTTGTTCCAATTTGAAACTATTGACTGATCTGAAAAGCGCGGTATGTTACCCGAAGAAAGACCGAATAAGGAGTTGGGGATTGGGATTGGGGATTGGGGTTTGGGGCAGTTCCCGTTCACCGTTCACCGTTGACCGTTGACGCTGTTCCTGGATTCCATGGTTCGCTCCGTCCTCTTCATCGACCCACCAGCCTTCGTCGCCACCGTCGAGCGGATGGCCGCGCCGGCGCTGGTGAGCCGTCCGCTGGCCGTGGCCCCGCCCGGCGCTGATCGGGCCACCGTGCTCGCGCTTTCGTCCGAGGCCAGGGCGGCGGGCATCGCCCGGGGGATGCTGGTGCGACAGGCGAAAAAGCTCTGCCCCGATCTGGTGCTGCTGCCGCCCAACCCCCGCCTCTACGCCCGCGCCTCGCGCGCCCTGCACGAGATTCTCCGGATCTACGCGCCGGTCATCGAGCCCCGCGGCTATGGCCACGCCTTTCTCGATCTGACCGGTACCGAGCGGCTCTTCGGACCTCTGGTAGACGTGGCCGAGCGAATCCGCCGGGAGGCCGCCGCCCGGCTCCGGCTCCCGCTCACGGTCGGTGCGGCGGCCAATAAGCTGGTATCGGAGGCGGCGACCCGGGTGGGACGGCTGGAGACAGGACGGCTGGACGGCTGGACGGCTGGACGGCTGGGAGCGCACTGGCCCATGCTGGTGCCTGGAGGAAGCGAGGCGGCCTTTCTCGCACCACACCTGGTGCAACTGCTCCCCGGAATATCCGAGGATATCCTCTTCCGGCTCGACGAGTACCAGCTGGAGCGGATCGGTCAGGTCGCCGAGATCGCCGAGAGCGAGCTGTGTGCCGTCTTCGGGGCGCGGGGACGTCTGCTCCGGGCCCGCAGCCGGGGCATCGACGCCCGGCCGGTACTCCCGCCGGAAGTGAAAGCGGAGTATCGGGTCTCCCACATCCTCGCCACCGACACCAACGATCTCGACATCCTGCATGCCCTGCTGCGCCGGCTCACCGAAGCGCTGGGCCGCCGGCTCCGGCATCGCGGGCTCGGCGCGCGGCGCATGGTGGTGGAGGTGGAATACTCCGACTCCACCGGCTCGGCCCGGGGCATTTCCCTCCCGGCCGCGGCGCTGGACCGGGAGCTGTGGGACGGCGCCCGCCGTGCCCTGGGGCTCGCACTTACCCGGCGGCTCGCGGTGCGGATGGTGACAGTGACGGCGGACCGTCTGCTGGAACCCCGCGCCCAGCTGGACCTCTTCGACTCGCCCGCCGAGTGCGTCGCCACCCGGGCCGAAGTGCTCCAGCGGGCAATTGACCTGGTAAGCGGTGAGCGGTCAGCGGTGAGCGGGAAAAGCCGCGTGTCCCGCTCACTGCTCACCGCTTACCGCTCACCAGGTCAGAATGACCTTGCCCACCGTGCCGTTGCCTTCCATGGCCCCGTGCGCCGCGGCGGCGTCGGCCATGGGGAACACCCCGTGCACCACCGGCCTGAGCACCGCCTCGCTCTCCTCGGGATGGCTCATGCTGAGCATCGGCGAGTCGGTGCGGAAATGGGGGCCGAAGAGCGGCAGGACCCGGCCGGCAAACTCGGCGATCAGCGCCGAGCGCTCCTCCAGACCGCGAGTCCGCATGGCGCTGCCGATGATCTCCAGCCGTTTGCGCAGGATCGGGTTGAGGTCGGCCTCCGAGACCGAGGAGCCCTGGAGAAAACCCAGCAGCACCAGCCTTCCGCGGGGCTCGAGCAGGGCGAGATTGTCCTGGAAGGCGGGTCCCCCCAGCACGTCGAGAATGAGATGCACCGGAAGGGTGATCTGCTCCCGGAAGGAGCCCCCGATCACCTGGACACCGAGGTCGAGTCCCAGGCCGGCAACGCGCTCCAGCTTGTCGGCCGTGCGGGAGGTGCCCAGCACGGTGGCGTGGAGGACCTTGGCCAGCTGCACCGCGGCGGTTCCCACGCCGCTCGCCACCGCGTGAATCAGCACGCCTTCGCCGCGGGTGAGCCGGCCCCGGGTGACCAGCGCATCGTACGCGGTGAGAAACGCTTCGGGAATCGCCGCCGCTTCGGCGTCGCTGAGATGGGCGGGCACCGGCAACGCTTCCGTCTCGTGCACCACGATGTACTCGGCGTGGCCGCCGCCGCCCACCAGACCCATGACCCGGTCGCCGGGCTGCCAGCGGGTGACGCCCTCGCCCACTGACTCCACGGCGCCGGCGTACTCGAGCCCGGGGATGTCGGTGGGCCACCCCGGCGGAGCAGGATAGCGGCCCCGGCGCTGGAGAATGTCGGCGCGATTAAGACCGGCCGCATGGACCCGAACCCGGATCTGGTGGGCGGCGGGAACCGGGTCGGGCCGGTCCGCGAGAGCGAGGACCTCGACTCCACCGGATCCGGTATAGGTGAGCGCGCGCATGCAGAAGGGTCAACGAGGGACGCCAAACAGTCAACTGAGGAGAGCACCATATGGATGCCCGTATTGCCCCCCTGGCCGGAATCCTCCGGATCAACACCCGGCTGTTCGGCAATTGTCTCGACGATCTGACCGAGGAGCAGGGACGGGTCCGGCCCTCCGGGGCGACCAACCATGCCACCTTCGTCGCGGCCCACCTGGTGGAGTCACGCTACTACACCCTCAAGATCCTGGGCGCCGGGATCCCCTGCCCGCTGGAGCGCTACCTGGGTGAGTGGCGCGGCATCGACGAAATCACCGAATGGCCTTCCCACGGCGAGATTCGCACCGCGTGGGCCGAGGTCTCGGCCGCGCTGGAGACCGGGCTGGGCACCATCACGACGGAAGCCCTGGATGCGCCGAGCGGCACCCGGATGCCGATCGAGGACACCTCGGTGCTCGGGCTCTTCGCCTTCATGGTGCAGCACGACAGCTATCACATCGGCCAGCTCTCCCTGCTGCGCAAGCATGCGGGACTCCCGGCCATGAGCTATGCCTGAGCCCACTCGTCCGGGAGGAGCACCGATGCTGAAACAGCTGACCCCCGTGCTGATCGTCGAGGCGATCGAGCCCTGCCTCGGCTTCTGGACCGGCGGCCTCGGCCTGGAACAGGTCCACCAGGTCCCCGGACCGGACGGCAAGCTGATGTTTGCCAGCGTGGAGCAGGGACGCGTCGAGGTGATGTACCAGACCCGGGCCAGCGTGCTGGGGGACGACCCGGCGATGGCCGCCGAGCTGGCCGGCCACTCGATCGTGCTGTTCATCCAGGTGGACGATCTCGACGCGGTGGAACGGGCGCTGGCGGGCGCGCCGGTGGTCAAGCCGCGTCACAAGACCTTCTACGGCAGCGAGGAGATCTATGTCCGGGAGCCCGGCGGGCACACGGTGGGCTTCGCCCAGATGGGAGAAAGACGGTGAGCGGTAAGCGGTGAGCGGTAAGCGGGGAAGGCCGGTCCCGCTCACCGCTCACTGCTCACCGCTTACCGGGGAACTATGTCCTTTTACTGCGACTTCGCGCCCGGCCACGAATGGCACGGCCCGTATCATGACGCCGAATACGGGTTTCCTATCCAGGGGGACGCCGAGCTGTTCGAGCGGCTGATCCTGGAGATCAACCAGGCCGGGCTGTCCTGGCTCACCATCCTGAAGAAGCGGGAGGCCTTCCGGGCCGCCTACCGGGGATTCGATCCCGTGGCGGTGGCCCGATTCGGTGCGCGGGATGTTCGGCGCCTGATGGCTGACGCCGGGATCATCCGGAACCGGCTCAAGATCGAAGCGGCGATCGCCAACGCGAAGACGGTGCTCGCGCTGCGGCAATCGCACGGTTCGTTTGCGGCGTGGCTGGATGAGCACCTGGTGAGTGACGCAAAGACGCAACGACGCGACGGAAAGACGCAAAGACGCAAGGACGCAAAGCGACTGAGGTCAAAGGAAGAGTGGGTAGACCTCTTCAAACGAACCTTTCGGTTCACCGGGGGCGAGATCGTGGGGGAGTTTCTGCTGAGCACCGGCTATCTCCCGGGCGCGCACCGGCAGAGCTGCCCGGTGTATTCCCGGGTGCTGGCGGCCCGGCCCCCCTGCATGAGGTGAGAGGTGAGAGGAAAGAGGTGAGAGGTGATGGTTACCTCTCGCCGCTCACCGCTCACCGCTCACCTTGTTACAGCGACCTGAGGTATTGCACCAGGTCGGCCTTTTGGCTTTCCGTGAGATTCAGGCCTTTCTTCGTGTTGTAGAGCTCCACCACTGCTTCCAGGGTCGTCGCGATCCCGTTGTGGAAGTAGGGGCCCCGATGGGTCAGGCCACGCAGCGGCGTGGTCCGGTACATCTTGGTCGCGCTGCGGGAGGCGTAGCTCGGCACCCCGCCGGGCTCCGGCTCGCTCACCACCTCCGAGGGCACATGCAGCCGGATATTCGCATCGGTCAGCTCGGACCCGGAATGGCATTCCGCGCAGCGCCCGGCGCCGACGAACACGGCCCGGCCCCGTCCCGCCGCGGCCCGATCGAAGCTCCCGGGAGCCGGAGCAGGAGCCTGAAGGCTCAGCTGATACGCCTGGAGCGCGGGCAGCTTCGCGCTGACCAGGTCGGGAGGGTTGTTCTTGCTGACCCCGGTCCGCGGCTCACTGAAAGAGCCATGCCCGTGCATCTGGGTGACCGCCACATAGCGGTTCCAGTAGGCGAGCTCGCTGCCGTCGCCGGTGTAGGTCACGCTGTTCACGTGCCGGAGTCCGTAGGCCGGCGGAATCACCACCGGTCCGTTAATACCGTCGAAATTGAATCGCGGGTCGTAGCGCCCCGGGCCCCAGGAGTTGTAGACCGCCGCCAGAGCGGCCACCGGGGGATAGGGCGAGAGGGCGATGATCTTCCCCGGGTCGAGGTCGAGGTTGGGCCAGCCGTCGAGCCGCTTGCCGATCCCCAGGTCGAAGGAATTGTCCACGGTGCTGTGGCAGAGCGCGCAGGTGGTCCCTACCCGGGTAAGCGTGGTGCCCTCCCCGCTGCCGACCAGACCGACCACCGCACCCAGTTTGATCAGGAGAACCGTCGTGGCGGGACTGCCCAGGTCCACAAGTCCCGCCTCCAGGTCGGCGCGCACTGGCGCCGGCAGGGCATCGATATCGACCTTGAGCCCGAGCTGGAGCGCCTCGACAGGGCTCAGATCGGCGGCAATGACGGTGTGCAGCTGCAGGGTATCGGTCCACCAGCTCTCGTCCCCGAAGGTGTCGAAACGAAAAATCGTCTTGCCGCTGGCCAGGAGTCCGGGCTGGCCTCCCTTGGCGAGCTCGGGATTCGATTGGCTGGTCGTCGAATCCCGGCAGGCCAGCATGCTCGCGGCGAAGCCGACGAGAGTACAGGCGCGAAGTCGCGTCATGATGTGATGGCACCACTCCCTTCTGAAAAAGCAAGCCCTGTACAACAGGGCCGGTCTGGTACAAGAGGCGGCGGTGTGCCGCGCAGAGAGAGGGACGAAGGCGTGATCATCACCCGCACAGCCGGAGTTGACAGGGTTGCCGGCCTGCCTACATTGAACGCGGCAGCCTGCGCGGGTTAGGACGCGGACTGCGGTTTTCTTGGCGAGCGGGAGCACCGGCCCGCCCGGTCGAAGGCGCACGGCAGCGGAAGCCTCCGCATGCCGGCGCCTTTTTGTATGGAAAGGACCTCGTATCATGAAAATGACCATGGGTACCACCGCGCTGGCCGCGGTCGTGTTGGCGGCACCCGGCCCCCGCCCGGCGGCAGCGCCGATCGGAGACACGCCGGCGACGATGCTGCACGACACCATGCGCAAGCTCTGGATCGACCACGTCGCCTGGACCAGGATGTACATCATCAGCGCCGCGGCCGGTCTGCCCGACGCCAAGCCGACCACCGACCGGCTGCTCCAGAACCAGGCGGACATCGGGAACGCGGTGGCCGACTACTACGGCGCCGAGGCGGGCACCAAGCTGACCGCGCTGCTCAGGGACCACATCCTCCAGGCCGCCGAGCTGGTGACCGCCTCCAAGGCGGGGGACCAGGCCAAGGCGGCGGATGCGAAAGCCCGCTGGTACAAGAATGCCGATGAGATCGCCGTGTTCCTGGCGGCCGCGAATCCCAAGCACTGGCCGGTGGAGACGCTCCAGAGCGCGATGAAGACCCACCTGGACCAGACCCTGGAAGAGGCCAGCGACCGGATTCAGGGGAAGTACGACGAGGACATCAAGGATTACGATGAAATCGTGGCTCACATTCTGACTATGGCCGACCTGCTGTCCAGCGGGATCGTCAGGCAGTTCCCCGAAAAATTTGCTTCCAAGCCCTGAAGCAGGCACCGAAGGGGGACGGGTAACCGCCCCCCTTGTGTTTCGGTGTTTCTTCGGTATCTCTATGGTATGTTCATCCACCTCCACGCCCACTCCTGGTTCTCCCTGGGCCA
>DATFGC010000378.1:0-9343 GCA_035249765.1 Gemmatimonadales bacterium
TCCTGCGCGCCCTGATGGAATCGGGCCAGCTCACTCCCGACATGATGAAGCTGCTCCGGGGCGATTCGACCGGCGATCCGGAGCAGGACCGCGACCTGGAGCGCCAGCTGGGCGAGCTGCTCGACTCGATCGTGCAGCGGCTCATCGAGGAGGGCTATCTCAACGTCAAGGAAGCGCCCAAGGTCCCGGAGGGATACACCCCGCTCCTCGGGCCGGCGGGACAGGCGGCCTCGGCCGCGCGGGAGGTCCAGTTCAACCTGACCGAGAAGGGCATGGATTTTCTCGGCTACAAGACCCTCAAGAACCTGCTGGGCAGCATCGGCAAATCGAGCCTCGGCGCCCACGAGACCCCCCATCTCGCGACCGGAGTGGAATCGGAAGGGGCGAGCAAGACCTACGAGTTCGGCGACGTGCTCAACCTCGACGTCCCGGCGACGCTGTCCAGCGCCATCGCCCGGGAAGGGCTCGCGATGCCGCTCAACCTGGAATACGAGGACCTCCGGGTGCACCAGGCGGAGTACCGCTCCTCGGCGGCCACGGTGCTCATGCTCGATTGCTCCCACTCGATGATTCTGTATGGGGAGGATCGCTTCACCCCGGCCAAGAAGGTGGCGCTGGCGCTGACCCACCTGATCCGGACCCAGTACCCCGGCGATTCGCTCCGGGTCGTGCTGTTCCACGATTCGGCGGAAGAGATTCCTCTGGGCGCACTTCCCGAGGCCAAAGTGGGACCCTGGCACACCAACACCGCCGAAGGGCTCAAGCTGGCCCGGCGGATCCTCACCGGGCAGAAGAAAGACATGAAGCAGGTGATCATGATCACCGACGGGAAGCCCTCCGCGCTGACCCTGCCGAACGGCCAGGTCTACATCAATTCCGCGGGGCTCGATCCCCGCATCCTGGCGGCCACCTACCGGGAAGTCGGCCTCTGCCGCCGGAGCGGCATCATGATCAATACGTTCATGCTGGCCCGCGACCACGCCCTGGTGGAATTCGTCAAGCAAGTGGCGGCCATCTGCCGGGGCAAGGCCTATTTCACCAATACCATGACGCTGGGTCAGTTCATTCTCATGGATTTTCTGAAGCGGCGAACGACCCGAATGTGAGGCATTAGGGAATGGGCAATAGGCAAATGGGACGAACCATTGCCCATTGCCCATTGCCGATTGCCCATTTGTCTGCTGCCTGCTGCCTGTTGCCTCTATTGCACCCGCTTGGCCATCGTTCCGGCCGGCAAGGTCGCGCCCGGATTCACCCCGTTGATGGCGGCGATGATCTCGACCCGCACCGGCGAGGGATACTGCCGGTGGAACTCCTCGATGGTCATCGCGCGGGAGAGCCGCACCAGCCGCAAGTGCACCGGCTGCCGGTTGAGCGCCGCCGGGTCGGTGAGCGGGGCAAAGCTCTGCATCGACTGGCTCAGCAGACCGGAGTATCCCGGATACCGCGATCCGACGGCATAGCCCAGCAGCTGGTAAGTGGTGTTGCCCAGCCGGACGTACATGACCCGCCCCGCCACGACTCCGGCCTGCTGGTCCTGGGCCTGAAATTCCGCCGTAGCCGCCTGGAGCCCGTTCACGGTCACCCGCTGCCCCCCGCTCATCTGGACACCCTGCTGCTGGGCGAACCGCTGGAGCAGCACGTCGGGCGACTCGCTTCCGCCCAGGGAGAGCTGCATGATGGCGTCGTTCTGCGGGCTTCCCGCCAGCACCGCGTCGGCCCGGTTCTGGGTCTGCCACTGCGAGGGAAAGTCGATCCGGAACCGGAGGTCGGGGTGATAGAAGCGGCCCGATTCGAAGTAGCCCTGCCGGGGATTTACCCCGAACACGATGCCGTCGATGGCCTGAAGATACCGGTCGCGATTGATGACCACGCGTTGGAGACTGTCCGGGGGCACCGTCGCGGCGCGTTCCTGCGCCTTCTGATACCGGTCGCCCGGATCCGGATGCGACGAGGCCCAGGTCGGCACCTTGCCGCCTCCGGACAGCTCTCCGACCCGGGCCAGGGTCTGGAAGGTGTTGGACATTTCCCGGGGGTCGAAGTTCTGCCGGCGCATGTAGCGGAACCCCAGCTCATCCGCCTGCGACTCGTCTCCCCGGCTGTAACTGAGAAAGAGCAGGCCCAGCCCCTGCTGGAGCGCCCCGGCATTCGAGGCGACGGTGGACGACAGGATGGAGCCCGCGATCAGCCCGATGCCGGCGAGCTGCTCCCGGGTCATCTGCCGGGCCGAGTGCCGCGCGGTCACGTGGCCGATCTCGTGCCCCAGCACCCCGGCCAGCTCCGCCTCGGACCCGAAGTACGCCAGGATCCCGCGGGTTACGAAGATTTTTCCGCCCGGCGCCGCAAAGGCGTTGACCTCCGGGTCTTCCACCACTTCGAACACCCAGGGGAGGCCGGGCCGCTCCGAGGACGCCGCCAGGCCGCTGCCGATGCTTCGCACATATCGCTGCAATCCGGAATCGGGATAGACCCCGAGCGTGGCCCGCGCGGCGGCCAGCATCTGGTTGCCCATCTCGATTTCCTGACCTTCGCTGACCAGGGAGATTTCGCTCTTGCCGGTAGCCGGGTTGGTCGCGCAGGCGGCGACCAATGCGGCACCTGCCGAGAGTTGTAGGAGTCGGAGATTCATGTGCTCAACCTCGTAGAGGACGCCAAGACCCAAAGACGCAAAGACGCAAAGACGCAAAGTGGCAATGGCGCTTTACCTTGCGTCGTTGCGTCCTTGCGCCGTTCATCGTATACGACGCCCGAACGGAAACAATCCACACCCCCGCTATCTTCCGCCGTGCCTTCCACCCCGAATGGGCCAGCCCCGCTTCCCCCGAAGTGGAATACGGCCGAGACGGCGACCGATCCCCGGGTAGGCTTCCTGCTTGCCCTGGGCCGCGCCCTGCACGGCGCCGGTCATTCATCCCAGGGTCTCGAGGAGCTGCTCGAGCTCACCGCGGCGAAGCTCGGCGTGCCGGGAGAGTTCTTCACCACCCCGACCTCGATATTCGCCGCCTTCGGGCACGACGAACGGCAGCGCACCTATCTCCTCCGGGTCGAGCCCGAAGGCCCCGACCTCGGGCGGCTGGCCGGGATCAAGACCGTGCTGGATCAGGTGCTCGACGGCACCGTCGATCCCGCGACCGGCGCCGCCCGGCTTCGCGCGGTAGCCGAGTCGCGCTCGCCCTACTCCCGGGTGCTCACCACGGCCGCGTTCAGCCTTTCCTCGGGGGCTTCGGCCGCCTTCTTCGGTGGGGGCCCACGGGAGATCGTGCTGGCAGCCGCCCTCGGGCTGGTGACCGGACTGCTCGCGCTGGTGGCCGAGCGCCATCCGACTCTGGAGCGGATCTTCGCCACCGTCGCCGCGTTCGTGGTCGCGCTGCTGGCGACCGTCGCCGGGATCCTGCTCGGTAACGTCTCGGTCTCCACCGCCATTCTCGGCGGCCTGGTCGTGCTGCTCCCCGGCCTCATGCTGGTGGGGGCCATGGGGGAGCTGGCCAGCGGACACCTGTCCTCGGGCACCGCACGCGCGGCGGGAGCATTCATCGTGTTTCTGGGGATCGGCTTCGGCACCGCCCTGGGGACCCGGGTCGCGACCGGACTGGAACTCGGCGCTACACCGGTCACCCAACCGGAAGGACTGCCGGTCCACTATATCTGGGTGGCGATCGTTGCCGCGGCGCTGGCGTTCGCGGTCCTCCTCAAGGCCGACCGGCGCGATATTCCCTGGATCGTGCTGGGGGCATGCGTCTCGATTCTCGCGTCCCGGCTGGGGAGCCTGGTGGTGGGTCCCGAGATGGCCCCGTTCTTCGGGTCGTTCGGGGTCGCGGTGGCGGGGTGGCTGTTCGCGACCCGGACTTCCCGCCCGTCCAGTGTCGTGGTGGCCCCTGGTGTCCTGGTTCTGGTGCCGGGAAGCATCGGGTTCCGCAGCATCGCCGCGTTGATGGACCGGAGCGTCGTGGCCGGAATCGACAACGCGATGAGCGCCCTGGTGACGGCGATCGCGCTGGTGGTCGGGCTGCTGGTGGCCAACGTCGTGCTGCCCTCCCGCCCGGACCTCTAACCGTCCTCTTGGAGAAAGGTATTTGGGAATGATCCGGCATCTTCTCGCTGCCCTGACGCTGGGGCTGCCTCTTCCGGTCACCGGGGCAGCGGCCCAGGCGTCCCCACCGGTCACCGTCTTCGTGGTTCGTCACGCCGAGAAGGGGCCGGAGAATCCCGATCCGCCGCTCAGCGCGGCGGGCCACAAGCGGGCCGAGGCCCTGGCACGCGTGCTGGCAGACGCCCGGATCTCGGCGGCGTTTGCCTCCGAGTTCAAGCGCACCCGGGAAACCGTGGCGCCGCTGGCCGCCGCGGGGGGATTCACCACCCAGGTGATTCCCGCCGCCGCCCTGGACTCCCTGGTCGGGCGAGTCCGTGCCCTCCCGCCGGGCAGCCGGGCGGTGGTGGCGAGTCACAGCAACCTGGTTCATCTGATCGTAGAGAAGCTGTCCGGGGTCAAGCTCACCCCGCTAACCGAGGCGGACTACGACCGACTTTTCGTGGTGGTCGTGTGGCCCGAGGGCCGGGGAGAAGCCTACGTCCTGAAGTATGATGAGCGGTAAGCGGTAAGCGGGACCTGTCTTTCCCGCTCACCGCTCACCGCTCACCTCGCAAGACCATCGCGCGCACGCCGACGGCCAACAGGCTGCCGTCGGCGCCGGGCTCGAGCGCGAGGATGAGAGAGCGAATGTTCTGGCTGGACTGCACACTCCAGGCGCTGCCGTTGAATCGCAGCAGGATACCCTCCTCTCCCGCGGCGTAGACCTCGGTGGGACCGTAGCCCCACACGGCGCGGAGCTCGAGCTGGGTCGGGCTCTGCATCGCATACCAGCGCACTCCGTCGTAGCGGAAGATGGCTCCCCCTGATCCCACGGCGAACAGGTCGTCGGGCGCGGTGCCCCAGACGCTCCGGAGCAGCGCATTGCTCCGGAGCCCCATGTCGCTCCATTCCCCGCCATCCCAGAACAGGGTGGTCCCGCTGTCGCCCACTGCGTAGACATGGGTGGCGTCGAAGCCGAAGACATGCCTGAGGAACCGGGTGGTGATCGGCGGGGATGAGGTCCAGCCGGTACCGGTGCGCCGGACCACGGTTCCTCCCTCCCCGACGATGAAGGCCGCTCCGGATGGATGGGTCCAGATCGACCGGAGCAGCCGGCGGGACGGGATGGATTCATCCTGCCAGTGGGCGCCGTCGTAGCGGAGAATGGTTCCGCTGTCCCCCACGACCACCAGCCTGCCCTGCTGATGGGCCGCGCCGTAGAGGGTCTGCCGGGTGGGACCGGGAAGCCGGGTCCAGGTGGGGCCACTCCCGGCAAAGACCGCTCCTGCGTTGCCGACGGCATATCGGATCCCGCCGGGCCCCTCCGCCACGTCGAAGAGCGCCGGGCCCGAGGTGCCCAGCCGCCACCCGCTGGTCTCGCGATGAAGCGTGGTTCCGCTCCACCCCGCGACCACAAAACCGCCCGAGGGCGCCGCGTGCACTGCGCGAAGGTGTTCTGCCGACACCGTCTGGGGCGCCAGGGTCCAGGCCGAGCCGTTGAAAAGCACCACCGATCCGTTGTTGCCCACCGCCAGCACGCTCCCCGCGCCGGTTCCCCAGATCGCAAACAGGTCGATCCGGGTGGGGAGCGGCACCAGCCGCCAGCGCGTCCCGTCATACTGCACCAGGGTGCCCTGGATTCCGATCGCGTAGACGTTCGACGGATCGGTTCCCCACAGGCCGAGCAGGAGGAGGCTGGTGGGACTCTGCATCGGGATCCAGTGGGCGCCTTCGAGCCGGAAGAGCACCCCGTTCTGTCCCGCCGCGAAAATGCTGGAGCGATCGGCGCCCCAGACCGCCCATAGCTCCGCCCCCTCGGTTCCGGAAAGGGCTCGCCACACCGTCCCGTCGTAGCGGAGCGCGACGCCCGCCCCGACCGCATAGATGTCATCGGCCGCGAGCCCCCAGACCTCCAGCAGGGTGTTGCCGGTCGGGCTGTTCATTCTCGACCAGGACTGCCCGTTGAACCGGAAGATGCTGCCCAGGGTGCCGACCGCGAACACGTTGCCGGCGGAACTTCCCCAGACCCCCACCAGATCCACACCGGTGTCGGGGAAGTTCATCCGGGTCCAGGTGAATCCCCCGTCCACCGTGCGCAGGACGGTGCCGGCCTGCCCCACCACGAAGCTGGTGACGGAATCGGCGCTCCAGGCGCCGAGCAGCGACACATCGCTCGGGGAACGCCGGGAGAGCTCCCATGTTCGCAATGATGCAACCGGGGCGACCACGGTGACCCGGGTCCGGCCACTTCCCCGGGCATTCTCCCCGCGCACCTCGGCGGTCCCCGGCATGATCGCGGTCACCATGCCCTCGGCATTCACGCTCACCACCGTGGGATCGGAGCTTTCCCAGACCACCTCGCCGCCGCCCCGGGGTCCGGCCTGGCCGAACAGCCGGGCAGTTCCTCCCGGCTCGAGAAAGAGGGTCCGCGGGGTCACCGCAACACCATCGTCCCCCGGACCGGTGGACCCGAAGGGCCGTTCGTCGAGGCAGCCAGCCAGGAGGAGGAGGGCGAGACCGGGGGAGCGCCGGAGCGGAATCATGACAACCTTCGCTCCAGCCGGGCGAATGCCCGGTGCATCAGGGCGTCCATCGCCCGGTCGGGCAGCAGCCGGGTCAGCCAGAGCCGGATCCGCGCGTCGCCTCCCACCACATAGCGGGTCCGCGGCGCGGGAGATTCCAGGGCGTGAATCACCGCATCGACCACGACATCGGGAGCAAGGGAGTGCACCCGGGCCCGCTGTACGATGTACCGGAGCGCCAGCAGCCGGCCCCGGTACCGGGCCATGCCGTCCTGGTTGAGCCGCGATTCGACCGACTCGAAGTCGGCCAGACCCTTGTCCCAGATCGGAGTCCGGATCTGGCCCGGCTCGATGACCGCGACCTGGATCCCCTCCGGACCCAGCTCGAGCCGAAGCGCGTCGGTCAGCGCCTCGACCGCGTGTTTGGATGCCGCGTAGGCGCCGGTAAATGGCGAGGCGAGCCGTCCGGCGATCGACCCGATGTGCACGATGCGTCCTCGGCCCTTCCGGATGAGAGGCAGAAACGCCTGGGTCACCGCATGGAGCCCGATGACGTTGACCTCGAGCTGAGTCCGCAGCCGCTCGACCGGCAAGTATTCGAGCGGACCACCGACCGCGATCCCGGCGTTGTTGACCACTCCGGCGAGCGCCTGGTCTTCCTGCACGGCGCGCACGATCTCCACCGCCCGGGCGATCATCGCTCCGTCGGTCACATCGAGCAGCAGCCAGTGCAGCCGGGGTCCCGCTGCCTCCCGAAGCCGTTCCCCCGCTTCCTCGTTGCGCACCCCGGCGAATACCCGATAGCCCTGCTGAGCAAGTCGCAGCGCGCATCGTTCGCCAATGCCGGTCGCGGCACCGGTGACCAGAACGGCGGAAGGAGTCGTCATGACTGAAATGTAAGGGCGGCGATGCGGGTTACTGGAGGATGCGTCCCTGGCGGGTGACCGAATGGACTCCGTCGGAGAAGGTGAGCCCGAATTCGCTGATGCCGGCTGCGGGAACCCGAACCGCGCCTCCCCGGGCCAGCGAGACGACGGCGCCGGTGAGCGGGTCCCGCACCAGCACCATGGGGTATCGCTCGGCATTCCAGCGAAGCTCCGCCTGGACGGAATTCACCCGGGTCAGCCGGAGCTCCGGGTCCGCGCCCCGGTTCGGCGGGACGGCGCGGGTCGCGCGGAGGGTCCCGCTCCGGATCGCGAACCCTGCCAGGCCGCGGCCGGAATCGGCACCGAGCGGGAGGATGAAGGCAAAGTGGCGCTCTGCCCCGCCGGGCAGGTCGGATACCTCCGGCGCGTCGAACCGGACGGTACGGAGCACGCTCCCGTCCGGGGCCAGGAGATCGAGGCTGTGGGAACCGGTCGGCGGAGACGGATCGGCCTGGGCGGGAATCCGGAAGGCCGGCTCGATCACCACCTGGTCCCGGGTGATCCGCCCCCAGATGAGCAGCCCCTCCTTCGACGCAGAGGGTACCACCGAAGCGGCTGCGCCGGTTGCCGCACTCTGAAAGGCCATCATGCCGGTCCAGTTGTAATCACTGATCCAGCTCGGGGGGCAGTACCCCATGACGTCGGAAACCGTCACCGGCTTGACCTTGAGGGTGAGGACATCGAGCCCGTGGGCGCCGATCGCTCCTCCCCCATAGGGGAACCCGGGATCGGGTTTGGTGGGGTTGCCGCAGGGAGCGTGACTGCGGCCCAGGAGATGGCCCAGCTCGTGGGCCACGGTATGGGCGGCCCTTCCCTTCACGTCCCAGCCGAGCGCGGTGCGGGTGCTGCCGCCGATGTATCCCATCCCCGAGATACCGCTGCCGTATCCGGTCTTCACCACGCCGAAGTAGTAACGCGCGCCTCCTTCAATGCGGCGAAGCGCCAGCAACTCGCTCAGGATCGTGCCCCAGGCACCGTTCTGGTTTCCCGACTGGAGCGGAGGCGCCGAGGTGGTGTACACCGCGCGTACGTCGGCGTCCGGGGCGCTGATGGGAAGCATGGCCCGCGCCTCCGCGAGGAACTCGTCGCGGGAGGCCTCGCTGACCTCGCCCTGGAGGCCGCTCGTCTGCTGCCGGACGGGGACCAGCCGAATGGCCAGGGCCGGCAGCACCCGGACATCCACCGCCCTGGCGGTACTCGTTGCGGGGTAGCGGTTGTCCATTTCGCTGGTCTCGGCGATGACGTTCCAGGGGTCTACTTCGGCCGACACCCGCAACCCCGGCTGAACCAGCCCACCCGGCACCCGCACGTTCCACGATGAGGAGAGCACGGTTTCGGAGACCCAGGAGGGAACTCCGGGCCCGGGAGCGGGGATCGTGTAGGTCTCCATCAGCTGGGACCCGTGGTACAGGCGTACCCGCACCTCCGGGTTCGCGGTGTTGGGCAGGTCGGCCAGGACGAACACCCGGAGATAGGCATCTCGGCCGGCGACCAGGGGAACCGAGCCGGCGTAGACCTGGGTCGCCTGGGTGAGATACATCCCGTCGACCCGGAGGTTGAGCGGCCCCGCCTGCCCAGCCGCCCCGTAGGCCACGCTGCGGATCTCCGGCGTGTCGCCGGCAGGCACGGTCAGGCGCTGCCAGGGAGGCGAGGGGAGCAGGCTGTCCCCCGCGGCCGCGACCGGCCCGGCCCCGATAGTGTATTCCCCCGCGGCCAGCCCGGTGAGCAGCGTGCTGCCCGGCAGCTCGGCCCGGTACGCCCCCGGGCCGGTCACGACGACCGCGCCGGTCGCCCCTTCGGGTATTCCGGTGATCAGCACCTGGAGC
>DATFGC010000379.1:0-7705 GCA_035249765.1 Gemmatimonadales bacterium
ACCCTGGTCGCGGACGGCGTGAGAGAAAGACGGTAAGCGGTGAGCCGTGAGACGGAGGAGGTAGTCATTGCGAGCGTAGCGAAGCAATCCCGTCGGGATCGCCACGGGCCCTTCGGGCCCTCGCGATGACTGCCTTTTCCCGCTCACCGCTCACCGCTCACCGCTTCTACACGAACATCGCCTGGATGGGCAGGTAGCACTCCTCCCACATTCGCTCCAGGCCCTCGAGGTCGGTGAGCGGCGCGACGGCCAGCTCAATGGTGTGCCTACCCGGCTCCTCTGCGTCGGGCGTGGCCGTGGGCCAGGCGGCATGGCCGGGGCGCTCGGGAAGATCGTCCCGGGACAGCTCGCCGACCGCGCGGAGCAACGTGACCGAGACTGCCTTCGCGTCGCTCCACTCGTACTCGAAGAAGCCGGGCGAGAGCACCGCGAGTCCCCGTTCCCGGGTGCCGGCGGCGACGTAGCGGTGCGCCGGGGCGGTCGGAACCGGCCACTCCGTTTCATCGCGACCATCCGACGGCGCGGAGACGGGCCGCCGTACGGTACCGAATGCGGTGCCGGCGATGCTCTCCTCTCCCGCCCCGACTGGAAACCTGGCCCGCAACCGGTGGTCCGCCGCGCCATTGTCGAGATCGAGCCGGATTTTCACGACCGGCGAGCCGGCCTCGAGCACGACCAGCTGGCGCACTCCGATTTCTCCTTCGCCCGCCGAGCGCATGGACCACCGGGTCTCGATGGCGCCGATCAGCGGGCCGGCGCAGACCGTGGCTTGCGACAGCGCCCGTCCGCCCCGCACCGAACGCCCCGGGCCCCGCGAGAACGTGTAGCAATCCCCCCGGTCCGCCTCATCCTCCAGGTCGCAGAGCTCGGCGTACCGCTCCCCGTTCCGAAGATCTTCCAGCGCGAGGATCCCGCTCCGCGACACCCGGACGCCGACCAGACCATTGGCGAGCTGCCCATGCTCGACCGTCACTCCGGCTTCTTCCACCAAATGCTCGCCGGCCCGGGGGGAGAGCGACCTGGTGCCGAGTGCCGCGACCGCGGGAGCGCGGAAGGCGATCCAGACTCGATCCACTTCGTCCTGGTCGGGGTAATGGCGTATCCCGGTCGAGCGGCTCTCGCCTGCCCGGACGGCGAGCACCTGCACCGGGATCATTGCCCCATCGGCCGCCTGGAGCACGAAGGGTCGATACCCGCCTCCGATCCGGGGGGCCGGGAGGGGAGGCGGGCCAACCGGAACGTCCTTTCTGAAAAACGTCACCTCCGCGGTCATCAGCCCCGATCGGGTTCTCGAGGAGGGGTTCCACAAGACCAGGCGGGGTGGATGCTCGGCAGGGTGCTCGCGGGCGAGGTCGGAATCGTGACCGGCAAGCGCTGCGAGGCTCGCCGCCGCGATTTCCGCTGCCAGCGTGTCTACCGTATCGAGGCGCACCAGCTGTTCGCGCTGCACCGCATCGCTGGTGGTTCCGGCCAGGGTATCGTGAAACTGGCACTGGAGCAGGGTCTTCCAGGCGAGCTGCACCAGACTCCCGCGATCGACGCCGCCCCGCTCCGCCGAGAGCCGGGACAGCGGCTCGGCGATTCGCGAGAGCATCAACTCGGCGCGGGCCTGCCGCCGCTTGATCCGGGAACGAGCCGAGTGGACGCCTTGGAGCACCCAGGCGTGCCCGTCACTCCGACGGAGCTCGCCCCGGAGCAGCGGCGGGTGCGGGCGCAGCTTTTCCACCGCCGCGAAGTACTCGGCCAGTCCGCTGATCCGGACCTCGTGACCCTGCTCCAGCGCCTGGAGCCGGGCACGGAGGGCGGCCAGGTCCCGAACCATCGCGTGGTGGTCGGCGCCCAGAAAGACCGCGATCTGGGTGGTCACCGCGCGACCGGTCACTTCCCGGCGCACCGCCGCCCACCGGGTCTCCAGCTCCTCCAAACCGGCCAGCCCGATCGCGAGGTCGTATCCGCCGGACGGCAGGTGATACACCAGCAGGCTCTTCCCTCCCGGGGCTTCCCAGCGGAACAGGTCGCGGTCCACTCCCTCAGGGCGACCGAGGCCGCGGCGCACCACCGCCCGCCGGAGGTTGAACTCCGCGGCCAGGGCCGGCAGCTCGGCGGGATGACCGAATGCATCCGGACTGTAGAGCACCTCGAGCCGCTTCCCGAAGCGCGCCGCGTCGGCGGCGCCCAGCTCCAGGTTCCGGCGCAGGGAGACCGCGGCGGGAACCAGCAGATCGGACAGGATGTACCAGGGTCCGACCTCGAGCGCGCCCCGCTGCACCAGCGCGGCGATGCGGTCGCCCTGGCCGGGCCTGACCGCCAGATAATCCTCCAGCAGCGCGGTCTGTCCGTCGAGCACGAAGCGGGCCTCCGGGTCCCGTTCGAGCTGGTCGATGACCTCGTCGAGCACCGGCACCAGGCGGGCCTGGAAGGCGGCCCGGGTGAGATACCACTCGCGGTCCCAGTGGGTGTGGGGGATCAGGTGGAAGGTCAGGGCGGGGGACCGGCCCGGCATGGACGGCTATTCCGCCAGGATCCGGAGATCGCCGCGTTCTTCGGGCCGGAGGGCGCTGGGCCGGCCTAACACGCTTCGCACCAGGCCGTCCCACCAGTCCTCCGGAGGTTCGCTGCTCCGGTAACGGTCCAGCGCCGCCCAGGTCCTCTGGTGAATCGCCTGAGTCCGCTCCATCGCCTGCTCGGTGCCGATCCCTTCCCGCTTGAGCCAGCGGCGGCCGATGTGGGCGTGGAGCACCTCGTCGGCCCAGTCGTAATCGTGAAAATGGGCCGAAAGGGGATCGCCGGCTTCCTCCGCGGTGTGGAACTCGAAGCGCTTCCCGGTTTCCCCCGGCATCAGTGACTGCTCGATGGCGTACAGCATGGTCTGCCGCTCGAGCGGAGTGGCATGGAGGTTCAGGCGGAGGGCGAACCCGACGTTGAGCGGAATCCGGGTCCAGTCCACGCCCCGCGCGGTCAGGGCGACGGTTCCCATCATGGCGTGGCGGGTCTCGTCCCAGAGCTGGCGCGAAAAATCGAAGTGGAACTCCCAGGGGGCGTCACCCCGCTCGATCATGATCGAGGCCATCATCTCCGGGACGTCCATCTCCAGGGTGCGTTTGCACAGCAGAGCCAGATTGCGCTCGTCGGCCGGCACCCGGGGATCGTTGTAGACCACGTGGGGCGGGAATTCGAAGGCGTACTGGCCGGCGAAGCGCGCGTCCCGCCGGGGATGAAAGTCGGGCGCGAAAGACGCGACGGCGCGGGGACGCGGGAGCTGCGCGGCTCGTTCCGGCGCCGGGCCGGCGATCCCGCCGGCCCCGTCGAGGTAGGCCCGAAGATGCTCCTGCCAGGCCCGGGCGCGGACACCGGCAGCGGCGTCGTAGCGGGTGAGGGCTGCCAGCGCCGTGTTCGACCAGGCCAGTGACGCCTCGTGATCGGCGAGCGCGGCCCGCAGGACTCGGCGGGTCGGATGATCCACCAGCGGGTTGGTGGTGGCGAGGTGCTCCCGGTACGCAGCGGCCAGGGCCTCGCGCACCACGGCGTAGCTGCCGGCCAGCAGCTCGACCGCATCGGTGGAGCGCAGCGCTTCTTCCAGCAGGGTGTCGAGCGCGGCGTCCGGAGCCTCGTCGAGGGAAGGAACCGGGTGCCGCATCTCGCCGATCCGCCGGCGCAGCCGGTCCACGTGCTCGGCGTCCTGCCACTGGTGCAGGGCGTAGCCGCACTTCACTTCCCAGACCGGCTCCGCGGTCAGGTGGGAGAGCAGGTCGCGCATCAGCCGGCGCTCGGTCCACTGATAGCGGAGCAGCCGGCGCACGTTCTCGTCCACCGGATAGCCGATCCGGGCCGCTTCGGCGTAGCCGGCGAGGCCGGCGAGCTCGGGAATGGCTTCTACCACGGCGCTACCGCGACGTCGGTTCGGGAAAAATCATCACCCACGAAGAGCAGCGGCTCGCCGCGCGCCACCGCGAGCGCGTAGCTGAAGCAATCGCCGAAATTGAGCCCGGCGGGGTGGCGCCCCCCGCCGAAGCGTATCGCCGCGTCGCGGGCCAGCCGGGCGTGCTCCTCGCCAACCGGCACCACCTCCGCGGCGATCTCCCGCAGGAAGAGATCCAGCTGGACCTCCGCGACTTCACCGTAGCGTCCGAGCAGGACCAGCGAGGATTCCACGACCGTCGCCGCGGAAACGCTCCGAATCGGGTCCGTCTGCATGGCTCCGATCAGCCGTGCGGACGGTGATTCACCCAGCAGGATGGCGATAATCGCGGAGGTATCGAGGACCACGTCAAGTCGGGAGGCCGTGGTCGCCGTAACCGAGGATCTCATCGGCCGAACGCGAATCCACGACCGGTAATCGCGCTATGCGTTCCTGGATGCGGCGAATCCCTGCGGCGGCGTCTCTCGAGCTTCGAGTACGTTGCCGCTCCAGGCGCTCCCGGAGCGCGATGCGGATGGCGTCGGTCAGAGATTCGCCGGTGGCGCGCGCCAGCTCCCGGGCCAGGCGGTCGGTCTCCGGATCCTTGATGCTGATAGCCATATCAACCTATCTATAAACAGAGATAGAAATATATAAGACCGTCTAACTTTCGCAATGCCAAGGCGGTAGGTGCTGGACGGTACGAAACGGGGGCGGCAGGTTGTTGGAGGTTACCTCACTGCCCTGCCGACTCACCGTGCTACCGTCCTTTCATCGCCCTCAACAAAGAGACGCCCTTCGCCTCCCCCGGTGGGGGGACGCCCAGCCATTCGGCCACCGTGGGCGCCGCGTCGATGACCCGCGCGGTGGGGAGCCGGCGGCCGCCGACGCCGGGGCCGATCGCGCAGAGCACGGTCCGCATGTCGGGCTCGATGCTCGGAAAACCGTGGCTTCCAGCGGGAGCCCTCGCGCCGGTGAGCGAATCTCCCGCCGCGGTGGAGTAGTAGTACCCCGCGGCCAGGCTGAAGTACACATCTCCGCCGGTCGGTCCCCCGATGCCCAGGGTGTCGTCGCCAGCCGGTCGCCAGGTCCGGGTCACGATCGGCAGGCCGTCGGGGCCGCGCACCGCGAGCAGAGCCTGGATGACCGAGTCGGCCACCTGGTTTACCTGGGAAGCGGGCACGATGCCGCCCTTCCGCGCGACCCGGTTCACCGTGACGTAGGGTCCGTTCGGCGCGAGGGCCCGGCTCCTCCCGAGATCGGGTCGGCCCCGGCTGTCGGCCACGAGCAGTCCGGCACGGCGCAGCACCGCATTCACGTGGAGCAGGCGCCAGGTGGCCCGCATTCCGTGATCGCCCGCGACCACCAGGAGCGCATTGTCCTGCCGGGCCAGCTCCCGGAGATGCGCCAGCCTGCGGTCCACCATCGCCCAGCCCCGGCTCCGCAGGGCATTGATCCGGGCCGCCAGCTCCGGATTCCGTCCCGGCACCTCGGGGGCGATCCGCCCGTACCAGAGGTGATCCAGCCCGTCGGCCAGCGAGAAGTATTCAGTCTGGAGATCGGGCCGGCGAGTCCGCCAGAGCCACTCGCTCCCCCGTATCGCCTGGCGGGTCTGCAGCTCGGCGGTCTCCAGAAACTTGAGCTCGGCGCTGCCGTCGCCCCCCTCCTCCAGCATCGGCTCCGTGTTCCGCAGCGCCAGATCGGAGGGATTGGCGACGAACCCCCCGACCGCATCCTCGAACGTGCGCAACGCCTCGGCCTGGTTGCTGCGCATGACCCGGCCGAGACTCTGGAACAGCTGGAAGGAGGAGAGGTCGGGCGCCAGATCCCAGAGCCGGAAGTAGACTCCGGCGCGGCCCTCCGCGAGGCGGAGCCAGAGCACCTCGGAGAAATGCCGGGCCAGGTCCCGCCCGCCATCGATCGGGGCCCGCTCGACCGGCGCGGAGTTGACCCGGACCGCGCGCGCCACGTCGCGGGTCTGTCCCACCACGACGCCGGTGTAGCGGTCGGCGCCGAAGAACAGCGCAAAGAGCGAATCCCGGCCCACCGCCCAGGCGATCTCCCGGAGCGGAACGCCGATCGCCCCGAGGCTGCCGAGATTCCGCCAGCTCCCGGCGGGCCCCGGAGGATTGCGATCCGGGGTGAGCAGTCGCGCGGCCGGGCCGCTGGTGTAGCCGGTGATCGACAGGAGCCGCGGGTCGGCCAGGGCGGCACTGTCCCGCCGGACCATCGCGGTATCGCGGCCCCCCTCCGGCTTCCAGCGCCCGGGCGGGCCGGCGTGGGTCGTCGAGTTTCCCACCACACTCCGGCCGGCGCGGGCCGCCGCGATCCAGATCGGCTCGGCAGTGAGCTGCCGGGGCTCGAAACCGGAGAGCTCGTCGAGCAGGGAGAATTCGTTCCAGGGAAGGGGCGCCATCGAGTTGGCCACCACGCCGTTCACATTGCCGTACACCCCGGTCCAGAGAGCCGCGTGGCTCGCCGCGGTAACGCTGGGCCACATCGGGCGGGACCCGTCGGCACAGCTGGCTTCGTCGAACAGGCGAAGCAGGTTGGGAATGGCGGCGGGATCGACGGTGGTGCGGGCCCGGGTCTCGTTCATCGCGTCGAAGCTGACGAAGATGACCCGGCGCTGCTGTGGCCCGGCGTCCGGTGAAGGCGCCGGGCCGGATGCGCATCCGAGGGCGAGCAGCAGCGCCGTGACGCGACGCCACCCCCGGATGCGCCGCATCCTCAGTTACTCCAGGGCGGCTTGATGTTGTTGGCCCGGGCGTAGGCGATCATCTGGCCGAGGTGCTCGTGCAGGTGGGTCGTGGTCAGAATCAGGAACTGCTGCTTGGTAAAGGGCTGCCCGAACATGGTCACCGACTCGGCCAGCTGCGCCGGCGTGACGGACGACAGCGCCTGCTTCAGGTGCGCGAAGGACTTCTCCAGATCGGCGATCACCTCGTCCCGGGACGCCTTCCGGGTCTCGTAGGCCTGGACAGTCTTGTACTCTTTCGGGTTGATCCCGGTCGTGGCCGGCGCGGTGGCGCCGAAGGCGGTGGGCAGGAGGTAGTTGTCGGCCGCGACGTGCTGGAACACCTCGGAAGTACTCCGGGCCGCGCCCGCCTTCCACCCGTAGGTGGCTTCCGGCATCGCCTTGGCCAACTGCACCAGCTTTTCCTCCAGCTGGCCGATGTCCTTGAGGACGTCGGCTACCAGCTTGTCGCTCTGGGCCGATCCCGGCACCGCAAGCGAAACCGCCAATACGGCCGCAACCGCGCCGCTCCGCAACATCGAACCCATGGTGTCCATCCTTCGATGAAAGTGTGAAATCATGGCGCCTTGGTCTTGTCCCTGAATGCCGGACGCTTGGGCCAGGCGGGAGGATTCCTGCGGAGCTCCTCCATCACCCAGGCAATGGCCCGTTCCAGCTGGGGGTCCTTGCCGGCAATCACATCCTTCGGGGTCTGCTCCACCGGGATGTCGGGCTCGACCCCCTCGTTCTCTACGATGTATCCGCCCTCCGGGGTCCAGATCGCGAGATTGGGGGCGGTGATGGTACCGCCGTCCATCAGCACCGGAAACCCCAGGATCCCCACCAGCCCGCCCCAGGTCCGCTGCCCGATGGTCGGACCCAGCTTGAGCTTCTTGAACATCCAGGGGAAATAGTCCCCGCCGGAACCGGCGGTCTCGTCCACCAGCAACGCCTTGGGCCCCTGGATCGAGGCGGTCGGCGTCTTGAGGTCGTCGCCGTAGCGCATGGCCCAGTAGCTCAGCACCGGCCGGTTCAGGATGTCGATGTAATAGTCGGCGAGCTGGCCGCCT
>DATFGC010000380.1:0-2825 GCA_035249765.1 Gemmatimonadales bacterium
TCTCCTCCAGCAACCCCGGGAACGCGCCGACCGTCTCGCCGCAGCCCTGGCGGCGGTGGTCGCCCGGGTGCAGCCCTGTCCCGAGTGCGGCAACTTCACCGAGGGCGACCGCTGTCCGGTCTGCCTGGATCCCCGGCGCGACGGCGCGATCCTCTGTGTGGTGGAGGAGCCTTCCGCCGTGCCGGTGGTCGAGCGGGCCACCGCCTTCCGGGGACGCTACCTGGTGCTGGGGGGGCGGCTCTCCCCGCTCGAGGGTGTGGGGCCGGAGCAGCTCCGGCTGGACTTGCTCCGCCGCCGGGTGGCCGAGGGGGGCGTGCGGGAAGTCATCCTCGCCACCAATCCCTCACTGGAGGGCGAGGCGACGGCCACCTACATTCACCATCTGCTCGCCGGCAGCGGGGTGCGGATCACCCGGCTGGCCCGCGGGCTTCCGGTCGGCGGAGACCTTGAATACATAGACGGAGTCACCTTGAGTCACGCCCTGGACGCGCGCCAGGAGGTCCCATGAGAGCGCCCCGGGCCGCCCTGGTGGCGTCGGCCACTGCCGCGGGACTGGTGGGCGGCTGGATGCTGGCGCAACGGTACCTGGGCGCCCAGAAGGCCGCGCTGTTCAGCCAGAACCCGCGGCGGCGGCACGCGGCCATCGGCTATCTGGCCGGGCGCCCGTCGCCCGAAACGGTCCGGCTGCTCCGGGATTATCTCGCCTGGGAGCGGCATCCGGCGTTGCGGCGGCGGGGACTCCGGGTGGTGCGGGAGCTGGAGCGGTCGCTCTGATGGGCGGCGCCTCGAGCTGGTCGTTCCGGGAGGAGGACGCCGCCCGGATCGGGGTGCTGCTCAACAGTCTGCTCCGGGACGCCAACGCGCGGACCGCGCTGCTGGTGGACCGCACCGGGCAGATGCTGGCCACTGCCGGCGAAGCACCTACCTTCGATCCGGTGGCGTTCGCGTCCCTTACCGCCGCGGATTTCAGCGCCAACGATCAGCTGGCCCGCATGCTGGGAGAGAACGAGTTCGGCGCCCTGTTCCACCAGGGCGAGAAGGACTCGCTTTATCTTGCCGACATCGCGCGCAGGGTCATTCTGGTGGTGCTCTTCGACAACCGGACTACGCTGGGGCTGGTCAAGCTCCGGGTGCGGGGTGTGGCCGAATCGCTGTCCGCGCTCTTCGTCGCGATGTTCGCCCGGGAGTCGGCGGGCGAGCGGCGGGTGGAGACCGGCTTCGTGGGTGAAGCCGAGGACGAAATCGACAAACTCTTCGGAAGCTGAGGCCGCGCCCGGATGTCGCTGATCAACTACGCGTCGCGCGAGATCAACTGCAAGCTCGTGTACTACGGGCCCGGGCTCGGCGGCAAGACGACCAATCTCGAATACATCTACGAGAAGGTCGCCCCGGCGAGCAAGGGAAAGATGATCTCGCTCGCCACCGAAACCGAACGCACCCTCTTCTTCGATTTCCTGCCGGTGGATCTCGGCACCATCCGCGGGTTCAAGACCCGCTTTCATCTCTACACCGTGCCGGGGCAGGTGTACTACAACGCCTCCCGCAAGCTGATTCTCAAGGGCGTGGACGGGGTGGTGTTCGTGGGCGACAGCCAGATGGAGCGGATGGAAGCCAACATCGAGTCGATGCAGAACCTCTACGACAACATGGCCCAGCACGGCATCGACCTGACCCGGCTCCCCTTCGTGGTCCAGTACAACAAACGCGATCTTCCCAACGCCGCGCCGATCGCCCAGCTTCAGGATGCCCTCAATCCCGGGTGGCCGGTGGAAGACCCGGCCCGGCAGCGGCCCCTCCCGGACCCGACCCGGCCCGGTGAAATGCTGGTGCAGGAAGTGGACGGCACCTGGATCGAGCGGGTACCCTACTTTGAAGCGGTGGCGCTGCGGGGGGACGGCGTGTTCGACACCCTGCGCGCCATCAGCAAGCTCGTGCTGAAAACGCTGGGATAGCAATGCCGGAAGAGCGCAGGCGCCGCACCGATTTCTTTCCGAACACCCCGGCCATCTCCTGGACCGTCCCCAACATCCTGACCGTGGCCCGGATCGCCATCACTCCGGTGGTCGCGCTGCTGCCGTTCATCGAGGGATACTGGCCCAAGATCATCTGCCTGGTGATCTTCATCGCCGCCTCGGTCACCGACGTGATCGACGGGCGGCTGGCCCGGCGGAACAACCAGGTCAGCGACCTGGGGGCGATGCTCGATCCCCTGGCCGACAAGCTGCTCCTCCTGGCGACCCTGGTGCCGATCTGGTGGATCTCCCGGCAGCGGCACGACCTCTACGACATCCCGGTCTGGGGCAGCATCCCGCTCTGGGTCTGCCTGCTGATGCTGGGACGGGAAGTGGCGATGACGGCTTTCCGGTGGTGGGCGCGGCGCCGGGGGGTGGTGGTCTCGGCCCAGGGGCCGGGAAAGCTCAAGACCGTGATGCAGAGCATCTTCATCGGGGGCACCATCGCCTGGTTTGCCTTCCGCAGCGCGGTGGAGCCGATGGGCTGGGAGCGGGATCGCACCGCGCTCTGGTGGAACCAGTTCCACGGCGGGTTCGTCGCGGTCACCCTGGGGATCGCGCTGGTGGTGACCATCTATTCGTTCGTGATCTACCTCTACCGCTACCGGGGGATGTTCTCGCAGAACTGACTGCGTCACCCTGAGGTCGCATGGCGACCGAAGGGGCCGGTCTCCGCCTCGGGCTCCGCCCCTTCTCCTTCGCTGCGCTCAGGACTGCGGCTTCGCTCAGGGTGACAGCTGGTCACTTGTGAATGACGATGCTCTCGCCGCCCAGCACGGTGGCGGCGTCTGAATCCTCGGCCTGCCCCACCTG
>DATFGC010000381.1:0-14285 GCA_035249765.1 Gemmatimonadales bacterium
CATCGTGGCATTGCTGGCCGGCGGAGCCTCGGCTCTCGCCGCGCAGGGCGTCACCAGCGCCGCGGTGTCCGGGAGGATCACCTCCTCGACCCGCGGTTCGGTGGAGAACGCCATCGTGGTGCTCACCAACACCACCAACGGCGCCAGGCAGCAGACCACCTCGAAGACCGCCGGCCGGTACAATTTCGAGAATGCGACCCCGGGCGGCCCCTACACCCTCGAGGTGCGGGCCATCGGGTTCCAGGCCGCGACCAAGACCGGGATCATGCTCTCGCTGGGACAGAAGTACGTCCAGGACTTCGAGCTCCAGCAGCAGGTCGTCACCCTGGAGGAGCTCACGGTCATCGCGGCGACCAACCCGCTGATCAACAGCGGGCGGACCGGGGCAGCCCAGACGGTCACCGACACCACCATCCAGCGGCTTCCGCTGCTGGGGCGGAACTTCACCAGCCTGCTGGCCACCAGTCCCCAGGTGATGTCGGGCTCCTCGATCGGGGGCCAGAACAACCGGTTCAATACCATCCTGATCGACGGGGGCGTCAACAACGACATCTTCGGGCTTTCCGGCGGCGGCACCCCGGGCGGGTCGGCCGGGGCCAAGCCGATTTCGCTGGAGGCGCTTCAGGAGTTCCAGATTCTCTCGGCGCCCTTCGACATCCGGCAGGGGAGCTTCTCGGGCGGTCTGGTCAACGGGATCACCAAGTCGGGAACCAACGAATTCCACGGCTCGGCCTACAGCTACTTCCAGCGCCCGGAGCTGGTCGGGGCGGATACCGGCCGCAACAAGCTCACCGCGCAGCAGGCCTTCGACATCAAGCAGTACGGCGCCACCCTGGGCGGGCCGATCATCCGGAACAAGCTGCACTTCTTCGGCAGCGCCGACATCCAGAGCTCGCAGCAGGCGTTCTTCGGGCTGGAAGCGGGGGAGCCCTCGCTGGGCATCAGCCAGGCGTTCGCGCAGCGAGTCCAGGACATCGTCATCAGCAAGTACGGCTTCGATCCGGGCGGGGTCACGCCTCCGGCGAATCTGCAGCGCCCCGACAAGAACCTGTTCGGCAAGCTCACCTGGCAGGCCGGGTCGAGCTCGCAGCTCGAGCTGTCCTACAACTACGTGGACGCCAGCCAGGACAACTTCAGCCGGAGCGCCTTCACCCAGGACTTCCGGGACGGGTGGCAGCTTAACAACAGCGGATTCAAGATCGCCAACACCACCAATACCGCTCGGGCCAAGTTCACCAGCCTGATGGGGGGCGCCAACCTCGAGGTGCTGGTGGGCTACCAGACCATTCGGGATGCCCGGCAGATGCCGAACGCGGCGCCACTGATCCTGGTCGAGGACAACCCCGGCAGGTTCCTGGCCGCGGGAGGGGAGCGGTTCTCTCACGGGAACGAGCTGGACCAGGACAATTTCGAGGCGACCGCCAACCTGACCTTCACCGTGGGCGGTTCGCACCAGATCACGGTGGGGACCCACAACGAGTTCTTCAAGTTCCGGAATCTCTTCGCCAACAACCGGTTCAGCACCTGGACCTTCGGCGACGCCGACTCCCTCGATGCCGGTCTGGCCCGGCGCTATGAGGTCCAGGTAGAGCTCCGCCCCGACGGCTTCACCTCCCGGTTCAACGTCAAGCAGATCGGGGCCTACATCCAGGATGCCTGGTCCACCAGCGACCGGCTGACCCTGACCGGCGGGCTCAGGGTGGACGTCCCCTACACCGACAAGCCGGTCGAGAATCCCCTCAACGCGCTGACCGACACGCTGGGGGTTCACACCGGCGAGTTCCCCAACGGGAACATGATGCTGTCCCCCCGGTTCGGGTTCAACTGGGATCCTTTCGGCAACGGAAACACCATCGTCCGCGGCGGGGTCGGGCTGTTCAGCGGCCGGCCCCCCTACGTGTGGATGTCCAACGCGTTCACCGGGACCGGGCTGGAGCAGACCACGCTCACCTGCTCGGCCGCGGGCTCCGTTCCGGCCTTTACGGTGGACGTCACCGCTCTGCCGCAGCAGTGCGCCGGCGCGGCCACCGGCCCCTCGATTCCGGCGGCGACGGTGGTCTACTTCGACAAGGACTTCAAGTTCCAGCAGTCGCTCAAGTACGCGCTGGGCGTGGACAAGCGGCTGCCGGGTGGCCTGGTCGCGACCTTCGACTTTCTGCACACCCAGGCCAAGAACCAGATGTACCAGACCGACGACAACGTGCTGCTGGGCGAGGTGAACGGCGAGGGCCGCCAGCTCTACTCCAATCCGACCGCCACGGCCTCGCCCGCCAATTCCTCCCGGCGGCTCAAGAAGACCGGGAGCCGGGTGGCGCAGGTGGTGCATCACCTGAACAAGAGCGCCGACCGGTCCACCCTGTGGACCCTGCAGCTGCAGAAGTCCTTCGAGAGCGGGGTCTCCTTCAGCGGATCCTACACTCACGCGAAGGTGGAGGACCTCATCACGCTGGGTTCGAGCATCGCGACCTCCAACCTGCGGAACACCCCGCTGGTGGGCACCCTGGACAACCGGGAGCTGAGCCGCTCCTCGTTCGACATTCCCCACAAGTTCGCCCTCTCCGGTACGGCCAACCTGCCGTTCGGGGTCCAAGGCTCGATGATCTTTACGGCGCGGGCCGGCACGCCGTACGCCTACGTCTACTCCAACGACGCCAACGGCGACGGGAATGTCACGAACGACCTGTTCTACGTGCCGAGGGATCAGAGCGACATCGCGCTGATCGTGCCGACCGGCAGCACCGCGCAGGCCGAATGGGACCGGCTCAACAATTACATCGTGAGCGAGCCCTGCCTCCGGGAGCAGCGGGGCCGGATCATGGAGCGGGGCTCCTGCCGCAATCCGTGGCAGAAGTTCGTGGATCTCCGGCTGGCCAAGGTGATTCCCACCCTGAGCGGCCAGAAGCTCGAAGTCACCGCGGACGTGTTCAATTTCCTGAACCTGGTCAACAAGGACTGGGGCATCACCCGGGAGACCAGCTTCTTCGAGCAGGTCACCACCTGGCTCACCATGTCCACCAGCCAGTACGACACCCGGGGGACCCCAACCCAGTCGGACGATCGCGGGGTCTACACGGTGCCGACCGCGATGCCGGCGCTCAAGCGGGCCGTGGTCGGAAGCTCGCGCTGGCGGATTCAGCTGGGGGGGAAGTACACGTTCTAGGGAGCCAGGGAGCCAGGGAGCCAGGGAGCCAGAACATCGCGGCCCGACGATTATCGAATCGTCGGGCCGCGATGTTTTTCCTCTGACTCCCTGACTCCCCGGCTCCCTAGGTGCGCACTCTGGCCAGGAGCCAGAGGCCGATCGCGAGAAAGATCGCATTGGGCACCCAGGCCGCCGCGGTGGGATCGATCACTCCCGAGGCGCCGACCGCCTGGGAGAGATTGATCATCAGCAGATAGACGATGGTGGTGCCCAGGCTGATCGCGATGCCCACGGCCGGTCCGGCGCGGGGGGCGGAGACCGCGAGCGGGGCGCCGAACAGGGCGATGATCAGGCAGGCCGCAGGCAGGGCCAGCTTCACCGCCCGCTGGACCCGGAGCTTCCGGGTATCGTTGCCCGACGCGTCCAGGGACGCGATGTAGCGGCCCAGCTCGCCGAAGGTCATTTCTTCCGGAATCTTGGGCTCGATCAGCAGATCGCGGGGCGCCTCGGTCATGGCCGGCAGCCGGAGCTCGGCAAACCGCATGGTCGCCGCCTGGTTTTCCGGCAGCATCTGGATGCTGGCCCCGTGATGGAAAGTCCACTGGTGCCCCTGGGGATCCCAGCGCGCGCTGTCGGCGGTGACCGACCAGGTGGGCATGCTGTCGCCCCGCACCGAGCGCTCCAGCACGACGTCCCGGATCAGGTTCTGGCCGGTGTGGAGCTGCCGGACGGTGTAGACCCATCCGCTGGCGGCCCGAAAAACGAAGTTGGTGCGGGTGGTGACGTTGCGGGCCTGGCGCTCCTTCTGGAGCTCCATCTGCCGGGTGGTGGCCTGGGTGGCCCACTCTCCGATGTAGAAGCAGAGCACCGCCGCCAGCGCCGAAGCAATGAAGAGCGGTCGGGCCAGCCGGTGGAAGCTCACGCCGCCGGCCTTGGCCGCGGTCAGCTCGGAGTTGCGGGCCAGCGGCCCCACGGTGAACACCGCCGCGAACAGCGCCGCCGCCGGCATCATGATCGCGATGTTCTGGGGCAGGGAGTAGAGGTAGCTCAGCGCGATGGTGCCCGGAGTGAGCTGGCGGTCGAGCAGCCGCCGGAGATTGTCGGTGAGCTGGGTCAGCACCGAGACGATGGGAAGCCCGATCGCGGTGAGCAGGAACACCCGGAGCCACTGGCCCAGCACATAGCGCGAGAGCAGCCGCATCAGACCGCCGGCTTCCGGCGCCGGAACCAGCCGGTGAGCAGCTCCTTCAGGTCTCCGAGGTCGCCGCCCCGGGTAGAGCCGAACTCCCGATTGACCCGCACCAGCCCCAGCGCGCCCGCCACCAGCACCACCACGTTGGGGAACCACATGGCGAACGCCGGCGAGATCACCCCGCGGTCGGCCAGCTGCTCGCCGCCGGTGAGGGAGACGTAGAACAGCGCGAAGATCACCAGACTGGCCCCGATGACCAGCCCGATCCCGCCCCGGGGGAACCGGAGCGCCAGCGCCACGCCGATCAGCACGAAGCTCAGACAGGCGACCGAGAGGGTGACCTTCTTGTGGATTTCCACGCGGTACTGGTTGGCGTCGCGAGTAGCGAAGGCTTCTTCGTCCCGCGCGATGGTGACGTCCGACACGGCGGAGAATGCCGCCAGCAGCGGGCCGGCCGGCCGGGGGGTCGAATCGGTCGCGGGGGCCTGGGCCCGGGCGGGGCGGGGCAGCAGCAGCCGGGCGATGGAGCGCTCCACCTTTCGCCAGGTCCCGCAGCTCGGCGGCACGGCTTCCGCCGGCGCCGGGGTCTCGGGAACGGCATAGTGGTTGAGCAGGGCCCGCAGGTCGTTCTCGGCGAGGTGGCGCCGCCGGGCCGCCGCCTGCCGGGCCTCCCGGCGGGACGACTCCACCCGGTCCTTCATCTCGCAGGTGGTCATCTCCCGGTCGCCCTTGCTGACGGTGCCGAAGCTCGCCTCAAAGGCATTCTGGATGTCGCGCACCTTGATGGTGTTCTTGGCGAACTCGGTGACGTAGACCGTGGCCGGCTCGGCCGATTTGTACTCGTGGACCCGCCCGTCGTACAGGGTGAGCACCAGGTCCATGCCGGTGTCCTCGAAGGCCATGGTGCCGCTGTCGGCGTGGATCACCCGGCGGCCGTCCGCCGGGCTCATGTCGTAGATCACGATCTCCCGCATCTGCCCGGTGCCCGGCAGGATGGTGCTGGCCTGGAGGACGTACAGGGAGCCGGGGAGATTGTTCATCACCGTCTCCTTGAGGGCGAAGGTCGGCTTCTTCCGGCTGATGTCGTTCTGGAGGTTGAGCAGTCGAAGATTGGTCCGGGGCAGCACCTGGTCGATGAAGACGAAGTTGGCGAGCGCGAGGAGCACGCCCGCCACGAAGACCGGGCGGACCATCTGGGGGACGCTGATGCCGTTGGCGCGCATCGCGGTGATTTCGTTGTCCACCCCGAGCTGACTGAAGCCGTAGAGCACCGCCACCAGGATGGCCATCGGCAGGGTGAGGGCGACGATGAAGGGGATGAACAGGATCAGCACCTCCACGATCACCCCCGCCGGCAGACCCTTGCCCACCAGGTCGGCGAACCGCCGGGAGAGCTGATTGAGCATCAGCATCCCGGTCAGGGCAGCCCAGGCGAAGATGAAGGGGCCGATCACCGAGCGGAGGATGTGGGTGCGCAGCAGTCGCATCCGCGAAAGGTCAACGGTCAACGGTCAACGGTCAACGGGACCAGCCGCCCGGCGCCCTTTCGCTCCCGAGGGATACCTCTTACTTCTCACCCGTACCGCTCACTGCTCACCGCTCACCGCTCACGGTCCTATGCGATCCGTACTGGCGACCATGATTCTGCTGGCGGGGTGCCAGGAGGCGGCCCCCCCGCCCCGGGAGTTCGACGGGGCGGCCGCGCTCCGGTACGTGGAGACCCAGCTCGGGTTCGGACCCCGGGTGCCCGGCAGCGCGGCTCACGCCCGGATGGCGGCGTGGCTGGACAGCCTGCTCCGCACCCGGACCGACTCGGTGATCGTCCAGCGGTGGACCCACGTGACCCGGTCGGGCGACTCGCTTCCGATGGTCAACCTGCTGGCCCGGTTCAACCCTTCCGCAACCACCCGCCTGCTGTTCCTGGCCCACTGGGACACCCGGCCGGTCTCGGACGGCCCTGCCAGCCGGGACTCGACCATTCCGGTTCCCGGCGCCAACGACGGCGGATCGGGCGTCGCGATTCTGCTCGGCATGGCCGACGCGCTCCGGAAGGCGCCGCCCGATGTCGGGGTGGACCTGCTCTTCGTCGACGGCGAGGACTATGGCAGCTTCGACGCGGGGCAGGATCAGGACGTGCTGATCGGGTCCCGGTACTACGCCGCCCACCTTCCGGCCGGGTCGCTTCCCAAATACGCGGTGCTGTTCGACATGGTGGGCGACCGGGACCTCCACATCCTCCGGGAAGGAAGCTCGGTGACCGGGGCGCCCGACGTGGTCGAGATGGTCTGGGCGCTGGCCAAACGCATCGGGCACGGGGACATTTTCGCCCCTCTGGATACCGGGGCCATTACCGACGACCATGTCCCCCTCCAGCAGGTCGGCATCCGGGCGATCGACATCATCGATCTCGATTATGGCCCTACCAACAGCTGGCACCACACCCCGGACGACACCATCGACAAGCTCAGCTCGGCGAGCCTCCAGGCGGTGGGCGACGTGGGGATGGCGCTGGTGAGAGAAGCGGTGAGCGGTGAGAGGTGAGCGGTAAGCGGTGAGCGGTGAGCGGGGGTGTTTCCCCAATCCCCAACCCCCAACACCCAATCCCCGTTTTTCAGCGCCGGTCCGCACGGGATTGACGCCGGTGGCCGCTTCGGTGTCCCTTAGCATCCTGCCATGTCCCGGGAACCTCGTGCGGTGCTCCTCCTCCTCGCGCTCGCGGTGGCGGGCCAGGCCGGCCGGCTGATCCTGGGGCACCGGGGCGAGCCTCCGGGAGCGATCCTCAGTCCCGTCCCTGCGGCCGATCCCGCCCGGCACGCTGCCCGCGCCCAGCGCCTCGCCCGGCCGCTCCGGCCCGGCGAGACCATCGACCTGAACACCGCCTCGGCGGATGAAATCGCCCGGCTCCCCCGAATTGGCATGTCACTGGCAAAGCGGATCGTGCAGGACCGTACCACCCGGGGAGCGTTTCGGGGCTTGGAGGAGCTGGACCGGGTCCCCGGCGTGGGCCCCGCCCTCCTGGACCGGCTTGCCGAATGGGTCGCGTTCGGGGGTTCCCCTGTCGTTTCGGCGACTCCGGAGATCGCTGCAAATCCCGGCATTCCGGGGGCTTACGCGGCACCGGGAGGAGCTCCAGCCGAAGGCCTGGTGGACCTCAACTCGGCCTCAATAGCGGACCTGGACGCCCTGCCGGGAATCGGCAAGGCCAGGGCCCTGGCGATTCTGGCATATCGCCGGAGCCATGGGTCATTCGCCGTAGTGTCGGATCTTGGCAGGGTACCAGGGTTCGGTCAGTCGCTGGTTGCGAGGCTTACGCCCCTTGTGACCGTGAGATAGGCAATGGGCAGTGGGGAATTGGCAATGGGCAGTGGGCACTAGGCAATGAGCGGCAGGCAGCAAGCCTTTCCAGGAGGGTACCCCGCAGGCATGACGACGGCCGCGCTACCGACGGATCGCCTGGGCGATATCCTGGTCAAGGAAGGGCTGCTCTCGCGCGAAAAGCTCGCGCAGGCGCTCTCCGAGCATCGCTCCTCCGGGATGCCGCTCGGGTACATCGTGGCCAAGCAGGGCCTGGTCCCCGAAGTGGAGGTCACCCGGATCGTGGCCCGGCAGCTCCGGGTTCCGGCGGTGGACCTGGCCAAGTTCGAAGTGGATGCCCGGATCCTCAAACTGATCCCGGCCGACATCGCCAAACGCCATATCGTGCTCCCGCTCAAGCGGGAGGGTCGGACCCTCACCGTGGCGATGGCCAACCCCACCGATCAGGTGCTGCTCCAGGAACTCCGGTTCATCACCCGGTACGATCTCTTCCCGGTGTTCGCCGGGGAGTACACCCTCCGCACCCTGATCGACAAGTACTACGACTCCTCCGACATGCAGCTCCAGTCCATCCTCAAGGACATGGAGGGACTGGTCGACGACGTCGAGGTGCTGGCGGACCTGGACGAGGATGCGGCGACCCAGGCGCAGATCGACGATGCGCCGGTGGTCAAGCTGATCAACGGGATTCTGACCGACGCGGTGCAGCGGGGCGCCAGCGACATTCACGTCGAATCGTTCGAGCACGAGATGCGGGTGCGCTACCGGATCGACGGGGCCCTCGCCGAGGTGATGAAGCCGCCCAGCCGGATGAAGGCGGCGCTGATCTCCCGGATCAAGATTCTCTCCCAGCTCAACATCGCCGAGCGGCGGGTGCCCCAGGACGGCCGCCTCAAGCTCAAGATGGCCAACCGGGTGATTGATTTCCGGGTTTCGACGCTGCCCTGCCTGTTCGGCGAGAAGATCGTGCTCCGGATCCTGGACAAGGGCAACCTCACCCTCGACCTCTCCACCTTCGGGTTCGAGCCCAAGGCCGAGGCCGACCTGATGAAGGCGATCCTCAATCCCTACGGAATGGTGCTGGTGACCGGTCCGACCGGGTCGGGCAAGACCACCACGCTGTACTCGGCGCTCCAGCGGATCAATACCATCGAAACCAACATCATGACCGCGGAAGACCCGGTCGAGTACAACCTGCACGGCATCAATCAAGTCCAGGTCCGCACCGAAATCGGTCTGACCTTCGCGGCGGCCCTCAAGGCGTTTCTCCGGCAGGACCCCAACATTATCATGATCGGAGAGATCCGGGACCTGGAGACCGGCGGCATCGCCATCAAGGCCGCGCTCACCGGCCACCTGGTGCTCTCCACCCTGCACACCAACGACGCGCCCAGCACGGTCACCCGGCTCATCGATATGGGGGTGGAGGCGTTCAACGTGTCGGCCGCGGTCAACCTGGTGGTGGCCCAGCGGCTGGTCCGGCGGATCTGCAGGGACTGCAAGGGGCCCACGACCTACCGGCCGGAGGAGCTCAAGTCCCTGGTGACTCTGGGCATGAATATTGAGCAGATCCGTTCGCTGCCCTTCATGAAGGGCGTGGGGTGCGAAACCTGCGGCGGCACCGGGTACCGGGGCCGTGCGGGAATCTACGAGGTCATGGCGATCTCCCCCGAACTCCGCCGTATGGTCCTGCGGGGCGCCTCGGTGGCTGAGCTCCGGGACATGGCGGTGGAGGAGGGGATGCTCACGCTCCGCATGGACGGCATCAAGAAGATCGAGAAGGGTGTGACCACCCTCGAGGAAGTCGTCAAGGAGACGTCCGGATGAGCCTGAATCTGCGAGCGCTGCTGCAGGAAATGATCGAGCGGGAAGCCTCCGACCTGCACATCACGGCCGGGGAGCGTCCCAAGCTCCGGGTCGATGGCGACATCACCAACTCCTCGGTCGAGACGGTGATGACCCCCAAGGACACCCTGCAGCTGGCCTACTCGGTGCTCACCGAGCAGCAGAAGAAACGGTTCGAGTTCGAGGACGAGCTGGACTTCTCCTTCGGCATCCAGAACCTGGCCCGGTTCCGGGGCAACGTGTTCAAGCAGCGGGGCTGCGTGGCCATGGTGCTCCGGATGATTCCGTTCAGCGTCCGGACCTTCGAGGACCTGGGCCTGCCCCCGGTGGTGGCCCGGCTGGCCGAGCGGCCCCGGGGTCTCATCCTGGTGACCGGACCGACCGGGTCAGGCAAGAGCACGACGCTGGCGGCGATGATCGACAAGATCAACCGGGACCGCAAGGGGCACATCATCACGGTCGAAGATCCGATCGAGTTCATTCACCGGCACCAGAACTGCATCGTCAATCAGCGGGAGATCGGCACCGACACCAAGAGCTTCGCCGCGGCGCTCAAGTACGCCCTGCGGGAAGACCCCGACATCATCCTGGTCGGCGAAATGCGGGACCTGGAGACGATCGCCGCGGCGCTCACCATCGCGGAGACCGGTCACCTGGTGCTGGCCACCCTGCACACCAACTCGGCGGCGGAGTCGATCAACCGGATCATCGACGTGTTTCCTTCGGCGCAGCAGTCCCAGGTCCGGGCCCAGCTGGCCTTCGTGCTCGAGGGGGTGCTCACCCAGACCCTGCTGCAGAAGGCGCGGGGGAAAGGCC
Organism: Gemmatimonadales bacterium; assembly: GCA_035249765.1. Lineage (GTDB taxonomy): Bacteria > Gemmatimonadota > Gemmatimonadetes > Gemmatimonadales > GWC2-71-9 > JABFSM01. Next base: position 10,311 of record DATFGC010000381.1, read on the forward strand.
GGATGATGGCCTGTGAGATCATGGTCGCCACCCCGGCGATCCGGTCGCTGATCCGGGACGACAAGGTGCACCAGATCTATTCCGCCCTGCAGTCAGGCAAGAAGCACGGGATGCAGACGATGGTGGATGCGCTGTACCAGCTGTACATGAACCGGGAAGTCTCGAAGGAGGAGTGCCTCCGGGCCGCGAGCGACGCCAACGAGTTCCTTCGCGCCATCGGGGAAAAGCCGCTCGAGGAGCAGGCCATCGGGATGATGGACAAGGCAGGCGCGGCGATGAGCCGCCGCTAACCGCGACAGGGGACACCGATTATGGCCCAGTTCGAATACACCGCCAAGAACGCCACCAGCGGCCAGATCCTGAAGGGGACGATGGATGTCCCCACCCGGGACGAGGTCATCGCGTTCATCCGCAAGAACCGGATGATCCTGGTGAGCGTGCGGGAGGCGCCGACCCAGCTCAGCTTCAAGCTGCCGGGCGGCGGGGTGAAGACCCGCGACGTGGTGATCTTCACCCGTCAGTTCTCCACCATGATCAACGCCGGTCTGCCGCTGGTGCAGTCGCTCTCGATCCTGGCGCAGCAGACCGAGAACAAGACCCTCAAGGACATCACCAAGGCGGTGGTGTACGACGTCGAAGCCGGCAACACCCTCGCCGACGCCCTGGCCAAGCATCCCAAGGCCTTCAGCGGGCTCTACGTCAACATGGTGGCGGCGGGCGAGGCCGGCGGCATCCTGGACACCATCCTGATGCGGCTGGCGACGTTCCTGGAAAAGAACGACGCCCTGGTCCGCAAGGTGAAGGGCGCGATGGTGTATCCGGCGGTGATCATCACCGTGGCGATCGTCGCGGTGGCGGTGCTGCTGGTGTTCGTGATTCCGACGTTCTCCTCGATGTTCGCCTCGGTGAACATGGAGCTGCCGCTGCCGACCCGGATCGTGATCGGGGCCTCGGACATGCTGACCCGGTTCTGGTGGGCCATCGTCCTGGGCGGCATTCTCCTGGTGCTCGGCTTCCGCTCCTACTACAACACCCCCAACGGGCGGAAGAACATCGACGGGCTGCTGCTGCGTGCCCCGGTGCTGGGCGACCTGCTCCGGAAGTCGGCGGTCTCCCGGTTCACCCGCACTCTGGGCACCCTGATCTCTTCCGGCGTGTCGATTCTCGACGGGCTGGAGATCACCGCCAAGACCGCCGGCAACCGGGTGGTGCACGACGCGGTGATGCAGTCCCGCCAGTCCATCGCCGGCGGCGAGACCATCGCCGGGCCGCTGCAGACCTCCGGGGTCTTTCCGCCGATGGTCATCTCGATGATCTCGGTGGGCGAGCAGACCGGCGGGCTGGACGAGATGCTCACCAAGATCGCCGACTTCTATGACGCGGAAGTCGACGTGGCGGTCAGCGCCCTCCTCTCCCTCATGGAGCCGGTGATGATCGTGGTCCTGGGCGTCATCGTGGGCGGCATGGTGGTCGCCATGTACCTCCCGATCTTCGACATGGTGAACGCGATCCAGTAGGTCTTCCGCAGATCGAATTCGCGCCGTAGGTTGACCGGGCGCCCCAGTCGCGGGGCGCCCGGTCGCTTTTCCCCTGGCCCGATGACGGTTCCTCCCCGACGGCTGCGCAATGCCAGCCGTCGGGGCATCCCGGCCCCGTTTCCCTTCGAAAGGAAGCCACCATGCGCGGGAAGATCCTTCAGTACAACGGCAACGACGGTACCGGCATCCTCGTCGCCGACGGCCAGCAGCATCGCTTTACCCTCGCCAGCTGGAAGGGCGACCACGCTCCCGCGGTGGGCAAGACGGTGGAGGCGGTGATGGCGGACGGCCAGGTGCAGTCGGTGGCGCTGGTGGGGGACGATGTGCTGATCCGGGAGAAGGCCGAGGAGCTGGGCGGGAAGCTTGGAGGCCTGGTGGGGAACTTGGCCAAGGGCGGCGCGGGCGGTGGCGGGGTGGCGCTGGGCGGGTCCATCGTGGAGCGCTTCGGCACCATGACCCTGGTCGCCTACGCGGTGTTCCTGGTCGGCACCACCATGTTCAAGGCGGTCAGCAACTCGCTGATCGGGTTCGGCTTCTCGATGTGGCAGCTGGCCTCCTTCCTCAGCACCTTCGGCGGCGGGGGAGGCATCAAGCTGCTGCTGATCCTGTCCTACCTTTCGATCCTGGTGCCCTTCCTCTGGCGGGACCGCCGGGCCTGGCTCGCCCTGCTGATTCCGCTCCTCACCATGGTCTGGGCGGTGATCCGGGCGCTGTCGGCGGGCGGCGGGGGTGGCGGGGTGGACATGGGCGACTTCGGAATCCTCGGCTTCTACCTCCCGCTGATCGCCTCGGTGGTGCTGGCCCTGGCCGGATTCAAACGATTCAAAGAAGCGGCGTGATGCCAGTGGTCAGTGGTCAGTGGTCGAGTGAAACCCTTGACCACTGACCACTGATCACTGACCACTGATCACTGACCACTGATCACTGTTTCATGGACGTCACATCCCGCCTCGGCGGAGCCCCCTTCACGTAGATATCCAGCCAGGCGGTCCACCGGCCCCAGAGATCCAGCAGGGTCTCCTTGGTCGCCGGTCCGTGGTCCTCGTAGGGATACAGGTAGAGCGCGGCGACTTTTCCCTCGGAGCGGAGCGCCTGCATCATCCGGATCGAGCTGATCGGATTGGTCCCGACGTTCTGATCCTCCAGCCCGTGGTACATCAGCAGGGCCCCCTGCATCTTGTCGGCGTAGAGCATCGGCGACATGTCGAGGTAGGTCTTCTGCCCGCTCCAGAGATCCCGCCGCTCGCTCTGGAAGCCGGTGGGGGTCAGGGTCCGGTTGTACATCCCGTCGCCCGCGATGCCCGCCTTGAAGAAGGGGGTGTGGACCAGCGCGTTCGCGGTGCTGAAGGCGCCGTAGCTGTGTCCCCCGATCCCCAGCCGGGTCCGGTCGATGAACCCCTGGCGGTCCAGCTCGTCGATCACGGCGAGCAGGTTCATCCGGAGATCGGAGACGTAGTTGTCGTTCATCCGCCCGGCTTCCCCGATAATAGGCGGATTGAAGTTCGCCACCGCGTAGCCCTGGGTCGCCAGATACTCGATAGTCCGGGTGCCGGATGAGGGGAACTGGTTGAGGTCTTCGGTGCGCAGGGTCCGGTCGTACCCGGCCTGGTCGGTGTACTCGTACGGATACAGCCAGAACATGCCCGGCAGCCTGGTCCCGGTCTGGTACCCGGCCGGGAGGGTGAGCCGGACCACGAACTTGATGCCGTCCACCCGGGTCACCAGCACCCGCTTCCGGGTGAGCGCGCTGAAACCGGGGGCGCGATCCACGTTTCGGGTGAGCTGGATCAGGGCGCCGGTCTTCAGGTCGCGGAGGAAGGCGTTGGGGACCTGGGTTGCGGACTCCCGGACCACGACCGCGCGGGTGAAATCATTATCGAGGGGGGCGGTAACCGTCTCCCCCATGTCGGCGGCACTCTCGAAGATCCGGCTCTTGGCCCCGGTGGTGATGACCACCTTGTCCACGAAGGCGCGGGGCGGGTTCTGCAGGAAGTCGCGGTGGTAGCGGGTTCCCGAGAGATACACGGCGCTGTCGGACGAGATGAGCGCCACGCTGCCGCCCCCCAGCGGACGGCTCATCAGCGCGCCCGGGTTGGTAAAGAACGCCAGGGAATCGGGTCTGCCCCGTCCGCCGCCACCCCCGAATCCGCCGGTGCCGCCGCCCAGCACCGGGGTGTAGCCCCGCTGGCGGACGATGGAGTACTTCCGGGTCGGCTCGCTCAGGCGGACCGCGTAGATCTCGCCGAATCCCCCGCGAGTGGCGCCGAAGAAGACCATGCCGGCGTCTTCACTCCACAGCACCTGGGACACCGGGCCCTCGGCCTGGTGAAGGACGGTGGTATCCCCGGGACCGAAGGGCGGCATCCAGCGCACCAGACGGTCGGGCCGGCCGGTGCCGGCGCCGCCGGTCGCTCCACCGCGGGCCGGCTGAGCCGGT
>DATFGC010000382.1:0-2313 GCA_035249765.1 Gemmatimonadales bacterium
AAATGCATCGGGTGTGCCACTCGGACAGGGGATTGGGTGCTGGGGTTTGGGATTGGGGGTCGTCCTTCCTGGGTAACAGGAACGGCCGGAAAACCGGACGGTGGGCAAGTGTGCGCGGTTTGGCTAGACTACCCCGGTTCCCCTCGCGAGGCGCGCCATGGTTCCCGATATCCGGAGCCTCCACCACGTCACGGCAACCGTCAACGACGCCCAGGAGGACCTCGATTTCTACTGCCGGCTGCTAGGACTCCGGCTGGTCAAAAAGACCGTGAATTTCGACAATCGAGGGGTCTACCACTTCTACTACGGCGACCGCATCGGAACCCCGGGCACGATCATGACCACCTTTCCCTACAAGGGGATGGGGGTGCCGGCCGGGCGGAAGGGGGCGGGGCAGATCACGGCGATCGCGTTCTCGGTGCCGCCGGCCGGACTGGAGCGGTGGCGGGGCCGGCTGCGAAGCCGGCGGGTGTCCACCACCGAAGCGACCCGGTTCGGCGAAGCGGTCATCGGCCTTTCCGATCCCTCCGGACTCACCATCGAGCTGATCGGCAGCGCGGGCGACCCGCGGGAGCCCTGGACCACCGATGAGGTGGATGAGCGCATGGCGATTCGGGGCATTCATTCCCTGGAGCTCACCATCGCGGATCCGGGCCGCTCGCTGGCCCTGTTCAACAGCCTCCTTGGCCTCACCATTCTGGACCGCGAGGGACAAAGGACCCGGATAGGAGTTCATGGGGGTGGGCCGGGGCGCACCCTCGACCTCCTCGCCGCACCGACGGCCGCGCCGGCGTTGAACGGACTGGGGACCGTGCACCACCTCGCCCTGGCGGTCGCGACGGCGGAGGAGCAGCTGTCCCTCCGGGAAGCCGTGATCGCCCTGGGCATTCCGGTGACCGAGGTGCTCGACCGGCAATACTTCCAATCCATCTACTTCCGCGAGCCGGGGGGGGTATTGCTGGAAATCGCCACGCTCTCCCCGGGCTTTCTGGTGGACGAGTCGCCCGACGACCTGGGCCAGGCGCTCCGGCTCCCGCCCTGGGAAGCGGCGAACCGGGCCGCGATCGAGGCCGCCCTGCCGGCGGTCTCCCACCCCTAGGATCCTCGATGCTTCCCCACGATTCGGAGCCGGTGTTGAGCACGGGCAGGCCCCTGGGATCGGGCCGGGCCGCCATGATCATGGTCCATGGCCGCAATGCGGGGCCGGAGAACATCCTGGAGCTGGCGCGACTTGTTCCTCATCCCGATTTCACTTTTCTCGCGCCTTCCGCCGCGGGGGGGACCTGGTATCCGCTGAGCTTCATGGCGGAGACGGCCCGGAACGAGCCGGGCCTGTCATCGGGCCTGGCGGTGATTCTCGAGCTGGTCCGCTCGATCGAGGGCCGGGGGGTGGCGCGCCGGCGGATCATCCTGCTGGGGTTTTCCCAGGGCGCCTGCCTGAGCAGCGAGTTCGCGGTGCGCAACGCCGGCCGGTTCGGCGGCGTGGTCGCGCTGTCCGGCGGGCTGATCGGCCCGCCCGGCACGGTCTGGAATTATCCCGGCAGCTTCGAGGGGACGCCGGTGTTCCTGGGATGCAGCGACGTAGACGGCCACGTGCCCAAGACCCGGGTGGACGAGAGCGCGGCGGTGTTTTCGGCAATGGGCGCCGCGGTGACCGAGCGGATCTACCCCGGCATGGGACACCAGGTGAACGAAGACGAGCTGGAGTTCGTGCGGGAGATGATGAGAGCTGCGCTGGAATAAGACGCAACGACGCAAGGACGCAAGGTGGTTTCTTTGCGTCTTTGCGTCTTTGCGTCCTTCCGTCGCGTCCTATTTGCCCCGCTTCTTCAGCGCCGCGCGCCCCGCCACCACGACCCCGGTGACCAGGGCGGCCTTGCCCACCCCCTTGAGGACCGCCTTGGTGGTGCGAGCCCGGCGCCGCCGGCGGGCGGCATCGCCCATCTTCACCAGGGTCTCATCGCCGACCAGCGCAAGCTTGCTGGCCGCCTTCCGCCCCGCCACCGTGACCGCCGCCGCCGCCGTTTTCAGTCCTGCCTCGATCTTCTTCCGCTTGATGCGCATGTGGGATCCTTGGTCAATTGAGAGTCCTAGACGGCGCCCTTGATGCCGCGCCTGGCGGCGACCTCCCGAACGACGACCTGGGCCGCGACCACGCCTCCGGCCACCAGCCCCGCCTTCAGGGCCTTCTTCCCGATCTGCTTGGCGACCGTCGTCTTCTTGCGAAGCTTCCGCTTTGCGCCCGCGGCCCTGATGCGTTGCGCGATCTTACCCATGAGCCTCTCCGTGTGCGAGGAGCCTTCAGACTTCAGC
>DATFGC010000383.1:0-4464 GCA_035249765.1 Gemmatimonadales bacterium
CGAATGACGAGGGAATCGGTCGGATTCCCTACGCCGCTGCCCATGCCGGTATGGACCAGGTCGGCGCTGATACCCCGAAGCTTGACCACGATGGTCTTGACCGCGGACGGGACCCCGGTCGCGGTCCCGGCGCCGTCATAATACGTGAACGCCAGTCCGTTGGTCGTGAGCGGTCCGACCACCGGCACCAGGGTGAGTTCGCCGGCGGTCACCGACCGGATGCCCAGCCAGTCGTTTCCCGAATCGGTGACCTTGCCGATCTCCATGCGCTCGAGGGTGCGCACCAGCCCCGGCACCGGGATCGAATCGGCGATCTGCGCTGCGGTCAGCGGTAGGGCGACCGTGAGGTCCCAGGACGCCGTAGCGGCGCCCGTGCTGCAGGTCCCGTTCCCGACCGCGGTGATGGCCAGGGGAACCCAGGTGTCATCGGTGGTCTGGGTGGAGTCGTGATCCACATACAGCAGCAGCTGTTCCGCGGAGGCCACGGGATCCCGCACCCCGGTGTAGCTCGACTGACGGATCTGGACGGTGGTAGGTGTGACACCGCAGGTCTCGCCCAGTCCACGCATGGCGTTGTAGTCGATCAGCGAGGCGGACATGCTGTTGATGTCCGTCGTGGCCGCGCCCGAATAGGTGGCCAGCTCCTGAAGCTCGCTCTCGATGAGCTGCATGCCGCCGCGCAGGTTGCCCTGCATGTTCGATAGCGAGGTCTGCCGTCCGCTGACCCGCTGCACGGTGATCAGCAGATTGTACATGACGCCACCCACCATGACCAGCAGCAGGCAGGCGATGAGCAGCTCGACCAGGGTGAAGCCGCGCCGGCTGCTCACGGGCAGGGCGGGTGGATGGTGGCCACCAGGGTGTCACCCTTGAGGTGGGGGCCGACCCGGTACGCGGTAATCACGGTGATATCCCGGGCGGTGCCGTTTGCGGTGACGGTCCAGGCGCGGGAGATCGCGGAGCCGTAGGCCGCGACGCCGCTGAACCCCGAGGTGGCGGAGCTGCCGCTCACCAGTCCGCTGCACTTGGGAGTCGCCGAGTAGGCCATCTGGCGAAGACTGTCCAGGGTGCCGGCGGCCACCCCGATGGAGCGGGTCTTCCGCTGCCCGTGGGAGATCATCCGGCTGACGCTGCCGGCCGTGCTCGCCAGCGCCATCACGCCGATGGTGAGCACGATGATCGCGATCAGGACCTCGACGATCGTGAAGCCGCCCCGGGGCGGCCTCACCGGAGCACCCTGCCGTAGGCGTTCACGATCACCGAATCCGACTGGCCGTTGCGCGTCACCCCCCAGGTGTACGTCGTGGTGGTATTGGGTGCCCGAAGCAACCCGCGGGGATCCACCCGGATCGAGTCGGGTCCGGTCAGGGTCACCCCGAACTGGGCCAGGAGATTCTGGATTCCTCCCACCGTGTCCTTGCTGGTCCCGGGCGGAAAGGCGTTGCGCTGGATCACCAGGACGTTCCCGGTGCGCTGCAGCACGGCCACCTGGTTCGAAGCCCGGGCCACGGTTCTGGTTGAGTTGAACAGATTGGTCACCGCGGCGTGTGCGCTGCGCACCATGGCCCGGTCATAGGCCGTGCGCACCCGGGGAATCGCGAACAGCGAGACAAACCCGATCAGGACGACGACGATGAGCAGCTCGAGCAGGCTGATGCCCGCCGCGGCCTCGCGTCTTCGTGGATATGGATTGGGCACGGGCGGCGACAACGCATGCTCCGGGCCGCCGGTTGCTTCCCGTCGTTTCCAATGATGTGCAAACCGTGAGGTGATCACTGTCGACGTTTCTAACCTTGCCTCGGCCATAAGTCGCATCACGGCCAATGGTTTCAGATCCCACAATCAGGATCGAGACAGTCGATGCGGAGCGACGTCTTCCGCACGGGCTGCTGACCGGGGCGCCGGCCAGTCCAGTATGGCGCTGGCGCTGCGGCAAGCGTTTCAGCGAAGCTGCAGTCTCCGGGCGGAATCCTCACCATTCTGGAGAGCAGGGTGGTCAGGCCGCATCGGCTTCATGTTACCACGCTGAGCCCGCCGGCGTAACTAGCGCGCCAATCCTTGCCGCCGTCCTGGCGGCAGCCGGCCCGCGGTCCCGTTCCCCAGCTAAGTCATTAGTCCCTTAGGGCTTATCCGGGTTATCTTTGCCCGATGCCCCTCAAGGCCCTGCCCGGATTCCGGGACTTCTTCCCAGAAGAATTTGCGCTCCGGGCCCACATCTTCGAGGCCATGCGCCGAGTCGCCCGGCGCTATGCCTTCGAGGAATACGACGGGCCGCCGCTCGAGTCGCTCGAGCTGTACACCGGGAAGAGCGGCGAGGAGATCGCGGGCCAGCTCTACGGCTTCACCGACAAGGGCGGGCGGGAGGTGGCGCTGCGCCCCGAGATGACTCCGACGCTGGCGCGGATGGTCGCGGAGCGGGCCAACGGACTCCGCAAGCCGATCCGCTGGTTTTCAATTCCCCAGCTCTTCCGCTATGAACGGCAGCAGCGCGGCAGGCTCCGGGAGCACTTCCAGCTCAACTGCGATCTGATCGGCGAGCCGGGCCCGCTGGGCGACGCGGAGATCATCGCGCTCAGCGTGGACGTCATGCGGGAGCTGGGGCTCACCGCCGCGGACGTCCGGGTCCGGCTCTCGGACCGGAGGCTGCTCGCGGTGCTGCTGGAGGAAATCGGGATCGGCGCCGCCCGGCAGACCCTCGCGTTTCATGCGCTCGACAAGCTGGGCCGGTCCGAGTATGCGCCCCGCAAGCGGGCGCTCCTCGAGGACGGCGCCGGCGAAGACGCGATCGCCCGTCTGGAAGCGCTGCCGTCCATCCGCACTCGCGCCGATCTGGAAGCGAGCTATCCCGGCGCCGCCGGAGCCGGGGAGCCGCTGTTCCGCGCCATGGATGCGCTCGAAGCGATGGGGCTGGGCGAGTTCCTGGATTTCGATCTCACCATCGTGCGGGGGCTGGCCTACTACACCGGCACCGTGTTCGAGCTGTTCGACGCCCAGCGCGCCCTCCGGGCCATCTGCGGCGGAGGCCGTTACGACGATCTGCTGGAGCGGGTCGGCGGGGTGAATCTTCCCGCGCTCGGATTCGGAATGGGCGACGTGGTGCTGGGCGAACTGCTCAAGGAGCGAGGTCTCCTGCCGGCGGCACGCCCGAGCGCCTCGGTGTTCGTAGTGGCCGCCACCGGCGAGGACCGCGAGGCGGTGCTCCGGCTGGCCCACCAGCTCCGGGAACGGGATATTCCGGTCGAATACGCCCTCGGAGACCTGAAGCTCGGGAAGCAGCTCGAGCTGGCCGGCGCCCGGCGGGCCCGTTACGCCGTGGTGCTCGGCCCCGAAGAACGAGCCCGCGGTGCCGCAGTGCTCAAGGATCTTACCGGCAAGGCCCAGCGCGAAGTCCCCCTCTCGGGGTTGACCGAGGCAGTGACGCTCGCGCTGATGGCTGATGGCTGATGGCTGATGGCTGAGGCAATGGACACTCGACTCAAGACTGGATCCATGGCAGAGAACAAGGCTCTCACCACCCGTTCCCAGGACTTCTCCGCCTGGTACAACGAGCTCATCATGAAGGCTGAGCTGGCCGACTACAGCCCGGTCCGTGGCTGCATGGTCATCCGTCCCAACGGCTACGCCATCTGGGAGGAGATGCAGCGGGCCCTGGACCGGATGTTCAAGGACACCGGCCACCAGAATGCCTATTTCCCGCTCTTCATTCCCCAGAGTTTCCTGAGCAAGGAAGCCGAGCACGTCGAAGGCTTCGCGCCCGAGACCGCGGTGGTCACCATCGGCGGGGGAAAGGAGCTGGAAGAGCCGCTGGTGGTGCGGCCCACCTCCGAGACCATCATCTACGCCATGTTCTCCAAGTGGATTCAGAGCTGGCGCGATCTCCCGCTGCTCATGAATCAGTGGTGCAACGTGGTGCGCTGGGAGCTCCGCACCCGGCTGTTTCTCCGGACCACCGAGTTTCTCTGGCAGGAGGGACACACCGCGCACGCCACCGAAGAGGAAGCGGAAGAGGAGACCCTCCGGATTCTCTCCATTTACCGCCGGTTCGCCGAGGAGTGGATGGCGATGCCGGTGATCACGGGACGGAAGACCGACAGCGAGCGGTTCGCCGGGGCGCTCCGGACCTACGCGATCGAAGCGCTGATGCAGGACAACAAGGCGCTCCAGGCGGGCACCAGCCACAACCTGGGACAGAACTTCGCCCGCGCCTTCGAGGTCACCTTCCAGACCGCGGACGGCGGCCTCGACCACGTCTGGAACACCTCGTGGGGCGTGTCGACGCGCCTGGTCGGCGCGCTGATCATGACCCACAGCGACGACGCCGGCCTCGTCTGCCCGCCGCGGCTGGCGCAGTGGCAGGTGGTGATCGTGCCGATCCACCGCACCGACGAAGAGCGGGCCGACGTGCTGGCGGCCGCCGACCGGCTGCTGAAGGAGCTCCGGGCGGGCGGGATCCGCGCCCACCTC
>DATFGC010000384.1:0-6681 GCA_035249765.1 Gemmatimonadales bacterium
TGTCGGTCTCCGGCGGAGCGGTGCCGGTCAAGAAGCTCACCGAGATCGGCGGAGAATTCCCCTCCTGGGGAGCGGACGGCCGCACTGTGCACTGGGCCATCGGCAACGCGTTCATCACCTACAATCTCGATCGCGCCAAAGCGGTGGAGGACAGCCTCAAGACGGTGGAGCGCGCCAAGGCCGACAGCACCCGCCGGGCCGGCGCCCGGGCCGACACCCTCAAGACCCTGGGCGCCCGGGTGGACAGCCTCACCAAGGCGAGCGCGGCGGTGCCGGATTCGCTCAAGACCCGGCTCGACTTCTTCAAGGCGGACTCGGTTCGCACCGATTCGGTGAAGAAGGCGACCGACAAGGCGAAGGCCGACAGCACCAAGCTGGCCGCGGCCCGCACCGACAGCCTCAAGAAGCTCAATGCCCGGGTGGACAGCCTGAAGAAGGCGGGCGCGAAGCTGCCCGACTCGCTCACCGCCCGCCTGGCGCACCTCCGGGAGGATTCGACCGCCCAGGCGAAAGCGAAGGAGAAGCCGGGCTACAAGCCCGACGAGATCCGGATCATGGTGCGCTCTCCCCGTGACGCGCCCAAGGGAGCGGTGGTGCTCCGGGGTGGCCGGGCCATCACCATGAAGGGGAAGGAGATCATTGAGAACGCCGACGTCGTGGTGCGGGACAACCGCATCGTCGCGGTGGGAGTCAGGGGATCGGTGCCGATCCCCGGCGGCGCGCGGGTGATCGACGTGACCGGAAAGACCCTGCTGCCCGGCTTCGTGGACACCCATTATCACGCTCAGAACCTGGTCTGGGAGATTCACCCGGCCCAGCACTGGGAGTATCTCACGACCCTGGCCTACGGCGTGACCACCACCCGCGACCCTCAGACCCAGAGCACCGACGTGCTGAGTTACCTGGACCGGGTGGAGACCGGTGGGATGATGGGACCGCGGATTTACACCACCGGTCCCGGCGTGGGCCTTCCCGATGGCGAGACCATCCGCGACCTGGATCACGCCCGCGCGGTGATGAAGCGGTACAGCCAGTACTGGGACACCAAGACGCTCAAGATGTACATGGCGGGCAACCGGCAGCAGCGCCAGTGGATCATCATGGCGGCCAAGGAGCTCGGCATCATGCCCACGACCGAGGGAGGACTCGACTACAAGCTCGAGCTCACCCACGCGTTCGACGGATACCCGGGCATCGAGCACTCGCTCCCGATCGCGCCGATTCAAAACGACGTGGTCGAGCTGTTCAAGGCGTCCCAGACCACCAACACCCCGACGCTGCTGGTGTCCTACGGCGGGCCGTTCGGGGAGAACTACTACTACGCCACCGAGAACGTGCACGACGACGCCAAGCTGCGCCGGTTCACCCCGGAGAGCGCGATCGACACCCGCTCCCGGCGGCGGGGAACCGGTTCCGGTGGCAGTCCCGGGCCGGGCGGCTGGTTCCGCAAGGAGGAGTACGTGTTCCCGAAGCACGCCGAGTTCGCCAAGCGGATGGTCGAGAATGGCGCCCGGATCGGGGTCGGGAGCCATGGCCAGCTGCAGGGGGTGGGCTACCACTGGGAGATGTGGTCCATGGGGTCGGGCGGGATGAGCAACCACGACGTCCTGCGGACCGCCACGATCTTCGGCGCCGAAGCGATCGGGATGGGCGCCGACCTGGGCAGTCTCGAGGCGGGGAAGATGGCGGATATCCTGGTGCTGGATCAGGACCCGCTCGCGGATCTGCGGAACTCCACCAGCCTCAAGTACGTGGTGAAGAACGGACGGGTCTACGAAGCCGAGACCCTGGCGGAGATCTGGCCCCGGCAGAAGCCGCTGGCCGCCCAGTTCTGGCAGGAGGGGGCGATCAAGACGGCGGCCGGGATCAAGTAGTCCGGTCACCCTGAGGGAGCATGGCGACCGAAGGGGCCGATCTCCATCCGGGGACCGGCCCCTTCGTCGCTTCGCTCCTCAGGGTGACGCTACGGGAGCACGGTCAGCCAGAAGCGATGGTAGTCTTCCTCCATCGTCCCGGGGGAGCCACCTTGCAGCAGGCCGAGCTGGAGGCCGTTCAGGGCGCTGTCGATCAGGGTGGCCCGGGGGACCAGGAGGTCGCCCAGGTCCAGAGCCCGGCCCAGTCCATCGGCGAAAGCCAGCCTGTCGGGGATGCTGGTCCTGGCCGCGTCGCGGAGCAGGCCATCGGCCGCGAGCAGGCTGATCCAGGCGGCGAACCAGCCCGATTCGACTTCCACGGCAAGTGCGGTCCAGAGACGGTCGAGAGCCGGGGTCCCGGCGGTCTGAATGGCGGCCAAGCGGCGAGCCGAGCGATCGTCCCGGATGGTGTGGGCAACCTGGACCAGCAGGTCCTGCTTGGAGCGGTAGTGGTAGTTGACCAGCCCCTTGGCGCACCGAGCGCGGTTGGCGACCTCCTCGACTGTCCAGTTGTTCAGGCCGTGCAGGACAACGACCTCGATCGCGGCTCCGAGGATAGCTTCCTTCATGGGTCGCGCCTCCGGGATCGCGGTTGTTGACTGAACAACCATTCAATCATAAGTCATTGAAAGAAAAGGGCAATGCCCGTCATCCTGGCGCTTCTGGCAGTCCAGATCATCTACGCCAGTGGGGTGATCGTCGGGAAATTCATGCTCCCGATCGTCCCGGCGTCGGTGATCGTGACCATGCGGATGATCGTGGCTACCACGGCCTTTTTTGCCGCTCACCGGATCATCGGCGGGAAGGCGCCCCGGAACACCGAGGACTGGGTCAAGTTCGCGTTGCTGGGAGTCCTGGGCGGGGCGGGGAACCAGTTCCTGATTCTGCTGGGGCTGACCCGGACCACTGCGATCAACGCGGCGATCCTGATCCCGATGATCCCGATCTTCACGGTGATCTTCGGCTGGCTGCTGCGGCGGGACCGGCCCTCGCCGCTCAAGTGGCTGGGGGTGGCGGTGGCGGCGTTGGGGACAGTGTACCTGATCGGACCGGACCGGGTCTCGATGGGGTCCGGAGTTGCGCTGGGGAATCTGCTGGTGCTGGCCGGAATGGCGTTCAATGCCCTGGCGTTCCTGCTGTCCAAGGAGATGCTGGAGCGCTACGCCCCGGTGACGGTGGCCTTCTGCCTGACCGTGGCCGGGCTGATCGGGATCCTCCCCTTCGGAATCGGGGCGGTCGAGTCGGTGAACCAGGGGGCGCTCACTCCCCGGCTCTGGCTCTGGCTCGCCTACATGGTGGTATTCCCCACTACGGTTACCTACTTCCTCAATCTCTGGTCGCTTCGCCGGGCCTCGCCCACCCTGGTGACCAGCTTCATCTACCTCCAGCCGCTGTTCACCACCGCGGTGGCGCCGCTGGTGCTGGAGGGAGAGGAGCTGACCACCAGGATCGCGCTGTCCGGCGCGGCGATCTTCCTGGGCGTGGGCGTCGTCATCTTTGCGGAGTGGAGACGGAGAGCAACCGCGGCAACGGTCAACGGCATTGAACGGTCAACGGTCAACAGTCAACGGTCAACGGGACCCGCCTAGCGGCCGATATTTCTTCAGCAGGCCGAGCAGCAGGCGCTCACACCTCTGGCAGCGCTCGATGGTCTGGGCCGCAAGTACTTTTGGAAGGATTTCCTCTTCCATCATGAGCTCCAGACAGTCTTCGGTTTCAACTGCGGAGCCATACGCGATGGCGAGGTGGTTGCCGAAACGACCGAAATCGGCTAACGCAAATCCTTCCGCAATGTTCAATCGGATCGACAGTGCGGCCCGCTGAAACTGCTCGAAGATCGGCGCTGCAGCGGGTTTCCAGTGATCCCGGCACGCCCGATACGCATGCCGTGACACCTCCTTGGCCTCGACCCAGGCAAGCAGCGATCGGTGGTGGGGCTGCATTTCACCAAAGTGCGCCGCTGAAAGGGTTTTGCCACCACCAATTGGGTGCCGGCAGGGTCTAATTTGCGCGGTTGGTCCCGTTCACCGTTGACCGTTGACCATTGACCATTGACCCTCCTTGCCGTCGTTCCCCTTTGAAACCAAATTCCCGTCCTGGCCGTAGATTGGACATATGACCGCACCCAGCCATCCAACTCCGCTCCCCTCCGTGTTTTCCCCCCTCGCGAAGGCGCTGCTCGATGCCTTCAGTGAGGCGGTGATCGTTTTCGACCCCCAGGGGAAGGTCGTCTACGCCAACGAGCCGGCCCGGGAGCTCAAGCTCGATCTGTCCCGCCCGGCCTCCGACCTCATGCCCGCGCTGGCCGAGCTGGGGGGGCGGCTCAAGCCTCTCCGGGTGGCCAACCTCGACCTCGGTGAGGCCATGTTCATTCAGGGAGGCGTCGGCCCCACGACCCTGGCCGACCGGGAGCGCGAGGCCATCGTCCGCTCTCTCGACGAGCATGGCTGGCGGCTGGCCGAAACCGCCAAGAGCCTGGGGATCAGTCGTACCACGCTCTGGCGCCGGCTTCGGGCCTACGGGCTCCATCGCGACGGCCGCAGCAAGTGGGCGCAAGCCTCTTAGAGGCAGCCATCAGCCTTCAGCCATCAGCCTTCAGCTCCTCTTCGCTCTTCGCGACTCCCAACTCGCTAGTTTTCCGGCCATGCGCCGGATCCCGTTTCTCTTCCTGCTCGTCGTGGCCTGCACCCCGGGCTCCGAGCCTTCCAGCGGCGAGCTGGTCGCTGTCTGGCGCGACTCGCTGAACGCCAGCTTCCGGACCTCAGCCACGGCGCGCTGGTGCCGGCGCGACAGCCTGCTCGAGCTCTTTGCGGTCCGCAACGATACCGCGGTTGGCGTCGCGATCCTGCCTCGTGACACCCTGAGCAGCGGTGAATACGCCGTCTTTCCCGCGATCCCCTTCAATCCGCTCCGCCCCCAGGCCACGGCGGCCGCGCGCTGGCTGGACCAGATCGAGCTCAAGGGATTCGAGGGCGCGTCCGGGAAGGTGACCCTGACCGCCAGCCCCCCCGGCACGGTCTCCGGAACCCTCGACCTGCTGCTCCGCCGCACCGGCAATCCCGATACCCTTCGGGTCACCGGGCGCTTTTCCGGAGTGCCGGTCGAGCCCGCCATCGCGGAATGCGGCCGGGCCAATCGCCCCGGAGCCGGGTAGATTTCCTCATGGCCGAAGCGACGTACTTCCGAAAGGGATTCGGACTCAAGACCGCCATCGAAGGACAGCTCGCCACCGATTATCACTCCCGGCTGGTCGAGATCATCCGGGCCCGGGATTACCGGCTGCCGGTGGGTCCGCTGACCTTCCGGCTGGCCCGGGAATTCGGCTTCTGTTACGGGGTGGACCGGGCGGTGGACTACGCTTACGAAACCCGGATGAAGTTTCCGGACCGGCCGCTCTACCTGGTGGGCGAGATCATCCACAACCCCCATGTCAACGCCAAGCTCGAAGCCATGGGGGTGGTCTTCCTCCACCGGGTCCCCGGGGGGGAGTTCGATTTTTCCCGCCTCACCGCCGACGACGTCGTCATCATGCCCGCGTTCGGGGTGACCATCCACGACTTCGAGCGGCTCCGGAGCATCGGCTGCGTGCTGGTGGACACCACCTGCGGGTCGGTGCTCAACGTGTGGAAGCGGGTGGAGAGTTACGCCCGGGACGGGTTCACCGTCCTGATCCACGGCAAGCAGTGGCACGAGGAGACCAAGGCGACGGCGAGCCAGGTCATGAAGTACCCCGGGGGGCGCTACCTGGTGGTGCTCGACATGGCCGAGGCGCGGGCGGTGTGCGACTGGATCGAGCAGGGGGGCGATCCGGGCCCGATCACGGCCCGCTTTGCCGGGGCCGCGTCACCGGGATTCGACTTCGCGGGGGATCTCACCCGGGTGGGATTGGCCAACCAGACCACCATGCTTTCCAGCGAGTCGCTGGCCATTGCCGAGGAAGTGCGCCGCACCATGGTCCGCAAGTACGGCGAAGCCTCCGCGGCGGAGCACGTCCGTACCTTCGACACCATCTGCTCGGCGACCCAGGAGCGGCAGGATGCGGTCGAGCAGCTGCTGGCCGATCCGCCCGACCTGATGATCGTGGTGGGGGGATACAACTCGAGCAACACCACCCATCTGGCCAAACTCTCCGCGAGCCGGGGGATCCGCACCTACCACATCGAGGATTCCGATTGCCTCGATCCCGCGACCGGCGCGATCCGGCACCGGCCGGTGGGGCAGAAGTCCGAGACCAGCGAGACCGGATGGCTGGGCGGCGCCGTCTCCATCGGAATCACGGCCGGCGCCTCGACGCCCAACAACAAGATCGGGGAGACGATAGAGAGGATGTGCGTGATGGCGCGGCTGGGTGAGGAGCTTGAGAAGGCAATGGGGAATGGGCAATAGGCAATTACTACCCGTCTAGCGGGTTACCGGTTCGGGCGGTACCATCTTTCCCCATGGATACCCCGAACCGCCCCGCACTGGTCCGCGACAATCTTGCGTCTCTGACCCCAGTCCGCATCAAGAAGCTCTTCGGCAGCGAAGCCTTCTTCCACGGCGAGCGCATGTTTGCGGTGCTGGGCCGGGATGCCCTGGTGCTCCGGCTTCCCGCGCCGCTCCGGACCGAAGCGCTCTCCGGCGCCACCGCCCGGCCCTTCCTCTCCGAGCGGCTGGCCCTGAGCCAGGGCTGGGTCGAGATCCCTTACGCCGAAGAGCTGGCCCGGCTGAGCCAGCTGGCCCGGGCGGCCCATGCCGCCGCGGGGCGGGGACGGGGGCCGGCCAAGCG
>DATFGC010000385.1:0-2291 GCA_035249765.1 Gemmatimonadales bacterium
TCGCGCCGCCGCGCGATCCCTTCGAGGATTGCCAGCTCCATGCGGTGGGTGGCCGGATCGTTGTGCTGCTCTCCCACGAAGACCAGATCGGCGGTGGCCAGCCGCGAGGCGAGGGTCTCGAAATCGACGAATTGCTTCTTGCGGGTGTCGAAGACCCGGTGGGGTGTGTAGCTGGGGGCTGGGATCTGGGAGTTGGGGTGTGGGGAAACCCCTGCGAGCCGCTCCACTGGGACCTGGGCAGGAAGTGAAACCGCCGGAGACAGCACCAGAAGACCGGAGAGGAATGCTGTTCCCCAACCCCCAGCTCCCAACTCCCAAGCCCTAGATCGGAAGCTCATCTCGCACCAGCAGCAGAATGGCCGCCTGCGGCACCACCAGATACCGCTTCTCCTCGAAGCTGATCTCGACCGCCGCCTTGCGGAAGAAAATGGCGTGATCCCCCACCCGGGCCTGCATGGGGCGGAAGCGGGGGGTCTTCTCGTCGGCGCGCCAGGGCTCTTCGTCGAACGCCGAGACGTCCGGGAGGGGGTCGCCGGGGCCGGTGGCCACGATCAGGCCCTCCTGGACCTGCTGGGTCTCCACCGCGGTGGCCGGCAGGTAGAGCCCGACCTTGGTGCGTTCCTCACCCTCCTCGGGCTTGATCAGGACCCGGTCCCCCGCGACGAAAAGTTTGCGGGACGGGAAGCTCACGGCTCGACCTGGTCGTGCACGGTCACCACCTGGATGACCCGGAGCTTCCGGATCATGGTGGGAAGCCGGAGACTCACCTCTTCCCCGGGTTTGCGGTCCTTGAACGCCTGCCCCAGCGGTGAAGCCATCGAGATGTGTCCCGCGTCGAGGTCCATCATTTCCGCGAGTACGACAGTATAGGTTTCCTGTTCGCCGCCGGCCATATCCTCAACCACCACCCGGGAGCCCAGGCCCACCCGGTCGCGGGGGGCTTCGGTATTCGCCAGCTGGGCCAGCTGAGCCAGCCGCTGGTGAAGCTGGCCGAGCCGGGCCTGTACCAGCTGCTGCCGCTCCAGCGCGGCCTTGTACTCGGAGTTCTCCCGGAGATCTCCCATGGCCACCGCCGTGGCGATCGCCTGGGGCAGGGTGACGGTCAGCTCCCGGCTCAGCTCTTCGATCTCCTTGCCCAGCTTCTCACGCATTTCCCGAATCATGCCCGCCAGCCGCAATAAAAGAGTTGCCCGGCGAGGGAACGCGCCGGGCGAAGGAAAACCATCGTCTGGCTCAAGATATAGCGTGACAGGGGAATGGGGAACGGGGAAGGGGGAACGGGGAAGGGGGAACGGGGAATGGTGGGAGAGCAACCGCCGGGGGAGGAATTTCGTAGGTGCTGGAAGTAGGTTTCGCCGCCCAGACCGGAGGTCCCGTGCCGAAACTCGTCCATTGTCTTCCGCTCCTCGCTCTCCTCGTTGCCCCGGTTGGGCTTGGGTCCCAGGCCGGTTCCCCCGCGGGACCGGTGCCGGTCGCGAACCTCGAGGCCAGGCGCCAGGCCCTCATCGCCGGGGTCGGGACCGGCACCGCGATCATCCGCGGGGCCGAGGAACTCTCGGCCGACCCGCCCAACTCGAAGTATCCCCAGGCCACCGCCTTCCGGCAGGACAACGATTTCTTCTACCTGACCGGTCTGGAAACCCCGGATTCGTGGCTCATTGTGAGCGCCGGTGACTCGGGGCGGGGCGCGGTGCATCTCTTCCTCCCGCCCCGCAACCCGCGGAGCGAACGGATAACCGGGCCGCAGCTGGGGCCCGGGTCCGAGGCGGCGGCGGCGACCGGGATTCCGGTGGCCAACATCCACTCCGCCGATTCGGTGGAGATCTTCCTGCGACGGCTGCTGTTTCAGGGCGGCAACCGCTCGCCGAGCCTCTGGCTCCGGCGGAATGACTGGGACACGGAACCGGAGTTCATCCGGCGGCTCGCCCTGGATACCCAGCGGATGACGACCCAGGACCTGCTGCCGGTGCTGGCCCGGCTCCGCGCCATCAAGGATGACGACGAGATCCGCCGGCTCACCCGGGCGGTAGAGCTTTCCGCCGAAGGGCACGTCGCGGCGATGCGGTTCGCCAAGCCGGGAGTGTACGAGCATCAGATCGAGGCGGTGGCGGAACAGACGTTCCGGTCGCTGGGCGCCGAGCGGCTGGGCTATCCCAGCATCGTCGGCTCGGGAATCAACAGCACGGTGCTGCACTACGACGTCAATCGCCGGCAGACCCAGGCGGGTGACCTGATCGTGATGGACATGGGCGCGGAGTTCGGCTATCACACCGCCGACATCACCCGCACCA
>DATFGC010000386.1:0-9625 GCA_035249765.1 Gemmatimonadales bacterium
TACGACCTGCTGCACCCCAACACCCGCAAGGTGGTGGGCCAGCTCCGGGCCCGGGAGGTCTGGGCCAGGATCATCCATGGCGCCTGGAAGACCGGCGAGCCGGGGGTGTTCTTCATCGACCGGGCCAATCACTACAATCCGGTTCCCCACCTCGGCACGTACGAGGCCACCAATCCCTGCGGCGAGCAGCCCCTGCTGCCCTACGACGTGTGCAACCTGGGATCCATCAACCTCGGCGTCTTCGTCAAGGATGGCGACCTCGACTGGGCCGCCCTGGCCCGGGCGGTGCACCTCTCGACCCATTTCCTCCAGAATGTGATCGACGCCAACTCCTATCCGCTGGAGGCGATCACCGACCTGGCCCAGCGAATCCGGCGGATCGGGCTCGGGGTCATGGGGCTGGCCGATGTGTTCGTGGCGCTGGGGATTCCCTACGATTCCGAGGCCGCCGTCGAGCTGGGCCGGAAGATCCAGCGGTTCGTGGACACCGAGGCCAAGGTCGAGTCGGAGCGGCTGGCCGGGGTGCGGGGCACCTTCCCGGAGTGGGAAAAGAGCATCTGGGGACCGGACGCGACCTGCGCCCGCGACCAGGCCGGCAACCGGATCCGCCCGATGCAGCGGCTGCGCAACTGCAACGTCACCACGGTGGCGCCCACCGGCACCATCTCCATCATCGCGGGCTGCAGCTCGGGCATCGAGCCGCTCTTCGCGGTGGCGTTCATGCGCAACCAGGCCGGCGTGCTGATGCCCGACGTGAACGAGGACTTCCTCCGGATCGCCAAGGCGGAGGGGTGGCATTCCGAGGAGCTGATGCGGCGGATCGCCGAGGCGGGGCACATCCGCTTCCCCGAGGTGCCGGAGCAGTGGCAGCGGGTCTTCGTCACCGCCAACGAGATCCGGCCCGAGTGGCACGTCCGGATGCAGGCGGCGTTCCAGGAATACAACGACTCGGCGATCTCCAAGACCGTGAACTTTGCCCACGCCGCCACCGAGGCCGACGTCGAGGAGATCTACCGGCTGGCCTATTCGCTCGACTGCAAGGGCGTCACGGTGTACCGCGACGGCAGCCGGGAGATGCAGGTGCTCTCGACCGGCTCGACCGCGACCAGGGTGCGGGAGGAGGCCACCAAATCGGGGCACGCCGAAGCGCGCGCCGACCTCGGCGAGGTGCTCGACACCGCCACCACCAGCGAGCGGCGGGCCCTGGCCGCGGATATCGCCGGAGAGCTGGCGACCATGGCCGCCGAAAACGAGCGACTCCGCAAGCTGGTGCACGAGCTGGAATCGGAGAACCTGCAGCGGCGGCAGAAGCGCTCCCGTCCCGATCTGCTCAAGGGCAGTGTGCGGCGGATCGAGACCCCGCTGGGCACCCTGTATGTCACCATCACCGAAGACGACAAGGCCCAGCCCTTCGAAGTCTTCATGTCGCTGGGCAAGGCGGGCGGCGCGATCATGGCCGACGTGGAGGCCATGGGCCGGCTGATCTCGCTGGCGCTCCGTTCCGGCATTCCGATCCGCGAAATCCACCGCCAGCTCCGCGGGATC
Organism: Gemmatimonadales bacterium; assembly: GCA_035249765.1. Classification (GTDB taxonomy): domain Bacteria; phylum Gemmatimonadota; class Gemmatimonadetes; order Gemmatimonadales; family GWC2-71-9; genus JABFSM01. The sequence continues at coordinate 1,546 of DATFGC010000386.1, forward strand.
AGCTCCGACAAGGTCATCGGCCTGGGACCGTCGAAGGTGATGTCGGTGCCCGACGCCGTGGGCATCGCGCTGGAGCGTTACATGTCCGACAAGCAGGGCATCCAGCAGGAGCTGATCCCCGGCGTTTCGCCGGGTGAGGCCAGCCCGGTGACCGAGATGGTGACCCGGGGCGGGGAGCAGATGATGCTGTCCGGGATGCCCAACACCCTGGCCGGAGCCTGCCCCGACTGCGGCTCCCAGCTCGAGTACGCCGAAGGGTGCGTGAAGTGCCATGTGTGCGGCTTCTCGGAGTGCGGCTGAACCGCGGTGAGCGGTGAGCGGTGAGCAGTAAGCGGGAAAGGCAGGTCCCGCTCACCGCTCACCGCTTACCGCTCACCGCTTACCATACTCCTGCTCCTCCTCGCCTGCGGAGATGGCGGTACCTCGCCCTCCGGCCCCTCCCCCAGCTACCGGATGGGCTTTTCTCCGCTGCCCCCCCGCGCCGATCCGGCGATCGTGCTCCCCGCGCTCGAGATGTGGACCGCCCGCGCCGACGCAGGGATCATGCACGTGCAGCTCCCCTGGACAGCGATGCTCGCAGGATCCAGCGCGATGGCCGAAGTCGCCAAGGATCCGCTGGGAGTCGCCAACTACTACCGGGCCAAGGGGCTTCAGGTCGTGGTGGTACTCGACCCGACCGACGGGCTCGACCGCGCCGCTCCATGCCGCGGTGGTGCAGGCGGCCAATGCGGCAGCGGCGGAGATCCGTACCCAGAGTGCGGCAACGAAGCTGCTGGTGAGCGTCCAGGTGGAGACGGCCTGGGGACTCCTCCCCCAGGCCGGGGGATACCAGGGAATCGCCGCCGATCTGGCCGCCTTTCCCTTCCTGGATGCGCTGGGGCTCTCCTCTTATCCGTATGCCGCCTGGCCCGACCCGGCCCAGGTGCCGCTCGACTACTACCAGCGGGTCCGGGGCACGACGGGCCTGCCGGTGCTGGTAGTCGAAGGCGGCTGGACCTCGGCGTCGGTGTCCACAGTGGTCTCGACGCCGGAAAAGCAGGCTGCCTACCTCCGCCGCCAGTCGGAGCTGCTCGAACGGGCCGAGGCGCTGTTCGTCTTCCAGCTTACCTTCACCGATCTCGACCTGGCGAGCTTCCCGCCGCCCCTCCCGGCCAACCTGGGGTTCTTCGCCTTCCTGGGCCTGGTGGATGACGATCTCAACCCCAAGCCCGCGCTCGGGGTGTGGGACAGTCTGTTCGCCCTGCCAAGACGGTGAGCGGTGAGCGGTGAGCGGTAAGCGGGAGGCGCCGGTCCCTCTCACCGCTCACTTCTCACCGCTTACCTCACAGGGTATTCTTGTTGACCCGATATAAAGGTCCAACATGGCTGACGACAAGAAGCTCAAGCCCATCAAGCCGGCCCGGCTGGTCATCGAGCTCAAGAAGCTCTCCGAGGGCCGCAAGAGCGGCAAATACGATGCCGATGAGTACGAGCACCGGTTCGCCCGGATGGTGGGCGAGCTTCGGGACCGGAGCATCGACGGCAATCGGGCCGAAATCATGGCGGTCCTGAATCCACTCCGGACCGACGGGACGCTCGACCCGATGGCGTGGGAGAGGCTCACGAAGTCCCTCGGTCTGGTGTAGGCCCGCGGTCGGTGAGCGGTGAGCGGTGAGCGGTAAGCGGGAAAGGCTCTTCCCGCTCACGGCTCACCGCTCACCGCTCACCCAGTTAGGTAGATTTCCTCCATGCCCGGATCCCCGCGCCGCACCACTCCCACCGTTCTGGTCGGCCCCGTTCCCGTCGGCAGCCGTCACCCGGTGGTGGTGCAATCGATGACCAACACCGACACCGCCGACGTGGCGGCCACGGTCGAGCAGGTGACCGCGCTGGCGGAGGCGGGGAGCGAGCTGGTGCGGGTCACGGTCAACCACGACGCGGCCGCGGCGGCGCTCCCCGGCATTGCCGCGGGGCTCTTGGCCCGGGGGATCGGGGTGCCCCTGGTGGGCGACTTCCACTACAACGGCCACCTCCTGCTCACCCGGTATCCGGAGTGCGCCGGCGCGCTCGCCAAATACCGGATCAACCCCGGCAACGTCGGGGGCAAGCGGCGCGACGAACATTTTCGGGCCATCATCGCGGTCGCGATCGCCCACGGGAAGCCGGTACGCATCGGGGTCAACTGGGGCTCCCTGGATCAGGACCTGCTGACCGAGCTGATGGATGCCAACGCCCGGCTCGCCGATCCCCTCCCGGCGCGCGACGTCACCATGGAGGCCATGGTGGAAAGCGCCCTCCGCTCGGCCGAGCTGGCCGAAGCGGCCGGGCTGGGGCACGACCGGATTATCCTCTCGGCCAAGGTATCCGGGGTGCAGGACCTGGTGGACGTGTACCGCCGGCTGGCGGCCCGGTGCGATTATCCTCTGCACCTCGGGCTCACCGAGGCCGGGATGGGGATGAAGGGAAGCGTGGCCAGCGCGGCCGGCCTCGCCATTCTCCTCCAGGAAGGTATCGGCGACACCATCCGGGTCTCCCTCACTCCTGCGCCGGGAGGGGATCGCACCGAAGAGGTGCGGGTAGCCCAGCAGATCCTCCAGTCGCTGGGTCACCGGAGCTTTACGCCCCAGGTCACCAGCTGTCCCGGGTGCGGGCGCACCACCAGCACCCTGTTCCAGCAGATGGCCGAAGACATCCAGGGATACCTGCAGAGCCGGATGGCGGAATGGCGGGTCACCCGGCCGGGGGTCGAAGCGCTCCGGGTTGCGGTCATGGGTTGCGTGGTGAACGGCCCCGGCGAGTCCAAGCACGCCGACCTGGGCATTTCACTGCCGGGGACCGCCGAAGACCCCAGGGCCCCGGTTTATATGGATGGCAGGCTGCTCACCACCCTCAAGGGCGACGCCATCGTCTCCGAGTTTCTGGTGATCCTGGACGACTACGTGGCCCGCCGCTATCCCGCCGTCCGGGAAGCGGTGCGGTGATTCTCGCGGCTTCGGAGTTTCTCCAGCAGCCCCTCCGCGCTATCCCGGCGCTCTTCCTGGCCGGACTGGTCACCAGCGTCACTCCCTGCATCTATCCGATGATCCCCATCACCGCCGGCATTCTGGGCGGAGCGGGGGCGGCCTCCCGGAGCCGGCGCCGCCAGATCGGCTACACCCTGCTCTACGCATTGGGTCTCGCGCTGGTCTACGCGCTGCTCGGTCTCCTGGCCGGGCTCACCGGGACGCTGTTCGGCACCGTGAGCTCCAACCGGTGGGCCTACCTGGCGATGGGGACCCTGCTGCTGGTCGCGGCGCTTGCGATGCTGGATGTGTTTCCGGTCTCGGCTCCGGCCCGGCTGGTCGCCTGGGCCAGCCGTTTTGGGGGCCAGTCGGCAGGCTCGGTCTTCCTGATGGGGGCCACCTCCGGCCTGGTCGCGGCGCCCTGTGGCGCCCCCGCCTTCGCCGCCGTCCTTACCTTCGTAAGCGGCGCCGGCAGCCCGCTGCTCGGGTTTCTGTATCTGTTCGTGTTCTCGATCGGGATGACCGCGGTGCTGATCGCGGTGGGCATCTCGGCCGGCACCCTGGCGGCGCTGCCCCGGGCGGGACGCTGGATGGCGGTGATCAAGAAGGTGGCGGGGGTGCTGATCCTGGTGATGGCGGAGTACTACTTCGTGAAGGCAGGCCAGGTATGGTGAGGAGCGTGAACGGTGAACGGTCAACGGTGAACGGGACAATCCTCCTCGTCCTGGCACTTTTGCTTGGTGCGACCAGACCTGCCGCGGCCCAGTTCGAGGCCGGGATACCGGTGGGGACCAAGGCTCCCGCGGTGACCATCAATGATGTCGACGGCAAGCCAATGGACCTGGGCGCCGTACTGGGCAGGAAGCCGGTGGTGATCGAGTTCTGGGCGACCTGGTGCTCGCTGTGCAAGGCACTGCTCCCCCAGCTTGAGACCATTCAGAAGACCTGGGGCGACCGGGTTGAGTTGATCGGGGTCAACGTGACCGTCAACGATTCCCGGGTCCGGGTCAAGCGGTACGTCAAGGAGCACCGCCCGCCGTTTCGGGCACTGTACGACGAGAAGGGGGTAGGAGCCCGGGCCTACGACGTGCCTGGCACGTCCTATGTTGTGGTGGTGGACCGGCACGGGAAGGTGAGTTACACGGGCTCGGGGGACAAGCAGGACTTGGTCACCGCCGTGGCGAAGGCCTTTCAGGTTCCCTGAAACTCTGGTGCTTCGCGATGCCTGAAGGCCGACCGCACCCGGCGAGCTGGAGCAGACAACTGCACTGCTAGTCAGCGCCTGCGCGCTAACCCATTGATCTGATTGAGCATGCCTTGCAGGACACGAGACCGGGCATGGGGATTGCCAGAATCTGAGAGCGGAGGGGAGCGTCAGGAATCTTGGCGCTGGATCCTCCGGACAAGGTAGCCCAAACCATAGAGGTTGAACCGGTTCGGTCTATTGACCGGATTGTACGCCCGGGTTATCTTGGCCAGTTGTAGCCCAAAAGCACACCCCAGGAGAGTTGCGTGGGGTTTCTCGGATTCACCGGGAGAGTGGCGGGGGAATTTTTTCCTCTCTCTCGATGCTCACCCGAGGTGCGTCTTGGGGGACAGCGTGCGCATTTTTGCGCCATTTTTGCAAGGTCTTTCACCGGTACGCAGGTCTGGACCCGCAGGATCAACTTCAATGGGGGGAGTACATGAGTAAGCTCTATCGTTCACTGCTGTGGTCCGGGCTGGTTGTTGCCGGGGTCGCGGCCTGCGGTGACGACGTGACCGTCGCGCCGCCGCCCAATCAGGGCGTGCAAAGCGTTACCGTGGGCCGACCGGCGTCACTATTTCGGTCGGGCAGACCTTGCAGATGGCGGCGGCGGTGAACGCCGACGCCGGCGTTGCGACGACCGTCACCTGGACCAGCAGCAACCCGGCGACTGCCTCGGTCAATCCGACCACGGGCCTGGTCACCGGCGTTGCCTCGGGCTCCGTGGCGATCACCGCCTGCTCCACCGTGGCGACCGGTGTCTGCGGTCAGGCCACCGTCACCGTGGCCTCCACTACTCCGGCGGTCATCAGCATCAAGTCGATCACCACCGGCAGCTCGCTCACTCCGGTCAACATCAACAACGTGGCTGGTCAGATCGAAGTCACGATGAACCTGGACTCCGGCACCCAGACCGTATCCAGCGTTGATGTGCTGATCGACGGGGCCGTGGCCTGCTCGCAGGGCTTCAGCTCCATCCAGCTCGCCACCGCCCGGGCGCAGGCCGCGCTCGTGGCCAGCGACAATCCGAACGCCGCGCTGGTGGTCGAGATCCAGTGCTCGATCAACACCGCCGAGTTCGACCCCACGACTGGTATCGCCAAGTTCCTCAACGGCGCCCACCAGATCTCGGCCCGGGTCAATCTGGTCGGCAGCGCGCCGGTCGCGACCCCGAGCACCCAGCTGGTGTTCAACAACGCCAGCGGCTTCATTGTCACCCTGACCACCAACAACGGCACTGACCCGGGCTCGGCGATCGATCCGCGCACCGGCCTGCAGTGGCTGGGCGGCAGCGTCACCCTGAACTTCCTGGGCGTCAGCTATGTGTCCGGAGCGACCATCGCGAACATCAGCTTCCCCCTGTTCGGGAAGACCGTCGCCGCGGTGCTGACCGCGAACGCCGGCTCGGTGACCTACAGCGAAGGCACCACCTGGAGCCCGACCAACACCGGGATCGGCAACTACCTGTCGCTGCCGACCGGTGAGCCGCTTCCGATCGGCACGGCCGTGCTGAGCACCGGTCAGCCCCTGGCCGTGACCAACGCGATTCTGAACGCCAGCACCAGCCCTCCGGGCAACACGACTATCCCGGCGCTGACCACGATCCGGGTGGACAACACCTCTCCGGGCGTGACCTCGGCCAACGGCATTGCGCAGTTGCCGATTAACTCGACCAGCTTCCCCGCGCTCGGGGTCGACTCGGTTATCTGGGTCAATGCGGCGACCGCCTTTGCCGCCGGCTCGATCGGTGGCGTGCCGTCGCTCGCGACGCTGAATGCGCTGACGACGGGCACCGACGTCGAAGAGGGCGTCGACGCGATCACCGTCCAGTTCTTCGCGACCGCGGTTGGCGCTGCGCTGCCGACCTCGGCCTGCAGCACCACCGGCCTCACGGCCATTACCACCGGTTCCCAGCTCGCTGAAACCACGGTGAGCTCGTCGTTCCGGGTCCGGGTGGTGGTCAAGGACGCGCTGGGCAACCTGACCTGCTTCGGCTTGCGGGCGGGCACCGGCGTGGCGGTCGCGGGCGGCCAGTTCGGCGCCGACTTTACCGCTCCGACCGGCACCGTTACGGGTCCGGCGGCCGGTCCTCCGGGGCTGAACGTCGATCCGGGTAACTTCGCCGTAACCGCCTCCGACAACGCGTCGGGCTTCGATCCCGCCGGCGGGCTGCTGGTCATCATGACCCGCCTGAACGCCTCCGGGAGCACCACCTGCGTCATCGGCTCCGGCACCGGGTGCGTCAATCCGGCCGTCCAGCCGTTGACCTTCGACGCGACCGGCGGAGCCAACGTCGAGGGGTATTACACCACCACGATCACCCTGGTCGATCAGGCCGGGAACACGACGGTGCTGGTGACGGCGCGTCTGTACGAGTATGACGTCACCGTGCCTGCCTTCAGCGGCGGCATTTCACTGCCCTCGCTGATCGCCGGCGCCACCACCAACACCTTTACGGCGACGGTTACCGACAACCTGGATCTGAACGCGATCTTCGGTGACGTGACCTATCCGACCGCTGTGCTGCGCTATCCGTCGCAGACCATCGGTGCCTGGGGCCCGCCGCTCGAGCAGGGGCCGACCACGGTCAACTACGCCGTGGCCAACTGGGTTCGCTGCATCAACGCCGCTGGTGACTTTGCTACCACCACCAACCAGCCGTCGATCATCACTCTTACGGTCTCCGACCAGGCGTTGAACGTGTTCTCGCAGGCGTCGGGCGCCTTCGGCGTCAATGCCCAGGCCTGCGCTGCCGTCGGTGCGGTCACCATCAATTCCTTCGTCCAGAACGCGCCGAGTTACGGCGCCGGTCTGACGCAGGTGGACATCAGCGGCAACGCGGTATCACCGTCCTCCAACACGGTCACGTTGACCGCGGTGGCGGATGTTCCGCTCAACTCGTCGGCGGATCCGTTCGCCCGGGTCGACTTCTTCTACGACAACGGTGGAGGCGTGCTCATCAGGATCGGAACCGCCACCGCGGTCCTGGCCCAGACGGTGACCAACCGGACCTACACGTACACCTTCGTGTGGGACCCGGATGCAGCCGTGCCGGTCGGAGCAGTGAACGTGGTTGCTCTCAGTGTGGACGCCCAGGGTGATGCAGTGCTCACCGCTACGCAGGTCGTCACCACCGTCCCGTAAGCTCAGTCGATCGAGCATACGGAACCGCTTGAACCAGGGGGGTCCGGCCGAAAGGTCGGGCCCTTCTGCTTTCTAGCTCGTTAGGAGATTCGGCGCAGGACGGCTGGGTGCTGGACGGCTGGACGGCTGGCGACAGCTAAGGCCGTTCAGACGACCCACCATCGCCCTTTTTGCCCCGGCGGGCGACTGCTTCATAGAGGCGCCGGGTCAGGCGGCCGGCCGAGGATTGCAGGGATTTGACTGCTTCGAGATCCGGACTCTTCAGGTACGACAGGTCTTCGGCGAGGCGGAAGCCGTACTCCAGCTCCGCAAGGGATCCGAGTGAGATGTCGAGATACCGGGCGAATTCCTTGCGGCCTCGTTTCGCAGCGCCCTCCACGATGTTTGAGGCCGCCGAGAATGCGCAGCGGCGCAGCTGCGAAATCAGTCCGTATTTTTCGTCTCGAGGCCAGGAATCGGTAGTGCGGTAGGTGGCCAGCGCCAGTTTGTGGGTGACCTGCCATGCCTCGAGCCGTTCATGGGGAGCCATACTGCGACACTAAGTAAAGCCGTTACGCGTGTGGTACCAATACTCCGCGTGCGAAGACAAAAATCCCCGCCATTTTCCAGCCGTCCAGCCGTCCAGCCGTCCAGCCGTCCAGCCGTCCAGCCGTCCAGCCGTCCAGCCGTCCAGCCGTCCAGCCGTCCAGCCGTCCAGCCGTCCAGCCGT
>DATFGC010000387.1:0-2879 GCA_035249765.1 Gemmatimonadales bacterium
GGCGCCGGTGCCGCCGAAGGCGTGGACCTTCACCACGCCGGAACCGTTCGTGCACATCCCCTCCCTCGACTGGGATCACGGACAGTTCGACACCCATTTCGAATTCGACCGGCAATTCGAGGACTTCAAGTTCGAGCTCAACTTCGACCACGATTTCAACTTCGACTTCGACCACAACTTCGAGTGGGCCGGGCAGGGCCTGCCCACCCCGGTGGCTCCGCTGCCCCCGATGTCCTACCGGCCCTCCTTCGGCCTCACCACGCCCGGCACGAGGACGCTGTTCGGGGAGCACGAAGGGATGGAGCGGTTCCGCCCCGAGCAGGGGACCCCGGAGGACTCGCTCTACCGCCGGGCCCGCGAGGCCCTCAACCGGGGCGAATACACCCGGGCCTCCACCCTGTTCCAGTCGCTGGAGCAGCGGTATCCCCGTTCCAGGGTGGCGCCGGCCGCGCTGTACTACCGTGCCTTCGCGCTCTACCGGGCGGGCGGCACTGATGAGCTGCGCACCGCGGTCGCGGCCCTTAAGGCGCAGCAGGAGCGCTATCCCGAGGCGGCCAGCGACCCCGATGCCGCGGCCCTGCGCACCCGGCTGTACGCGGCCCTGGCCGCGCGGGGTGATGCCCAGGCCGTAACCGCGCTTCGGGCCGCGACCGCCGGTGGTCCGACCTGTGACAAGGAGGACGTCGAAGTGCGGGCCGAGGCGCTCAACGCGCTGGCCCAGATCAATCCGCCCGAGGCCCGGCCCACCCTCAAGAAGGTGCTCGCCCGCCGGGACGAGTGCTCGGTCCGGCTTCGGCGCAGCGCGGTGTACATCCTGGGCCGGAACGGCTCCGCGGAATCGGCGGCCGATCTGCTCGAGGTGGTCAAGACCGATCCCGATCCCAGCGTCCGGAGCGATGCGATCATGATGCTGGCCCGATCGCCCGGCGCCGAGACGGTGCGGGTCCTCGAAACCATTTTCAACGAGAGCACCGAGGACCGCACCCGCCAGGCCGCGCTCGCCGCCCTCCGCAACAAGGAGGGGCCGGAGGCGACCCGGGTGCTCCGGGGGATCATCGAGCGCGCCGACGTCTCGGAACGAATGCGCGCGGAGGCCGTCTCTCAGCTCGCCGGCCGTGCGGTGAATGCCTCGGAGGTCAGAACGGCCCGGAGCGGCCAGACGGCGACCGGCGGGGTGTCGGTGACCTCCTCGAGCGGCTCGGGACGTCCGGTGGTCCCGGAGAACAGCGAAGAGGCGGCCTATCTACGCTCCCTCTACGAAAAGTCCACCTCGGCCTCGATCAAGTCCTCCATCATCTCGGCGCTGGGCCGGATGGGGGGCACCACCAACGAGCAGTTCCTCCTCGGCATCGTCAAGGACCGGGAAGAGGAAACCCGGCTGCGGCGCGACGCGCTGTCGCGGCTCCGGGTGAGCGCGCTCTCGATCGACGAGCTGGGCAAACTGTTCGAGGCGCTCTCCGAGCGAGATCTGCGCAGCGCGGTGATCCGGCAGCTCGCCACCCGGAAGGAGCCGGAGGCTCTCGACAAGCTGGTCGAGATCATCAAATCGGGCACCGACCCGCAGATCCGCAAGGAGGCGGTGGCGGCGCTTGCCCGCCGGGACGATCCCCGCGCCACCAAGCTGCTGCTCGAGCTGGTGGAGAAGCCGTGAGCGCCCGGTCGCGGGTCCTCGGAGCGCTCCTGGCCGTGCTGGCGACGGGCATCGTCGCCTCGCTGGGGGCGCAGTCCTCGCTCCGAAGCCGGATCGAGGGCAGCGGTGATGCCCGGGTCCAGTTCCGCTATGCGGCCCGGGCCGATGTCTGCGGGTTGGGCTCGTCGATCCAGGTCGGCACCTCTACCTATATCAATACCGGCAATTCGAACCTCTGGAACGACGCCGTCCGGCCCGCCTGTCGCCGGGGTCCGGTGGTGGTGCGGGTGACCCGCTCGGGAGGGATGGTCGTCGGAGTGGATACCGAGATCGCCCCGGAGTCGAACCCCGAAGGGGTGACCGATCTCGGCGCGGTCTCCGCGGCCGCCGCGGCCGACTACCTGCTCGACCTCGCGGCCCGGGCCGAAGGGCGGCCGGGGCGGGAGGCGATTCTCCCCGCCATGCTGGCCGACAGCGCCACCGTCTGGCCCAAGCTGATCGAGCTGGCCCGGAACGGCGCCCTGTCCCGCTCGGTGCGGCAGGGCGCGATGAGCTGGCTGGGACGGGAGCTCGAACGCACCAGCGGGGACGAAGCCCGCCAGGCCTCGGTCGCGCTGGTGGCGATCGCCACGAATCCGGAGGAAATGACGCCGATCCGCCAGCAGGCGGTGTCGGTGCTGGCCCGGAGCGAGCGCGCCGACCTGGCCGCGCTGACCCGCATGGCCACCGGAACCGACACCTGGCTCCGCCAGGCGGCGATTCAGGCCCTGGCCAGCTCGGGGGATCCCCGGGCCCGGGAGTTCCTGCGCACCGCGTTCCTGGATCCAGCTCTCCCCGAAACCCTGCGCCCCGCGGTGATCCGCGGGTTAGGGCGGGAATACGCGACCGGCAAGGATATCGAGCTGCTTCGCTCCCGCTTCGCCAGCCTCACCTCCCCCGCGTCCAGGCAGGCCGTGCTCTCGGTGCTGGCGGAGCAGGGAGGCGCCGCGAACCAGCAGTGGCTGCTGGGGGTGGCCACCGACGCCAGCGCCACGCCCGAGCTGCGGGCCCATGCCATCGAGGCGGTGCAGAAAGCCGGCGCCCCCGCGGCGCAGCTCGGCAAGCTCTACGAGCAGGCGCTGGACCGGCGGGGCAAGGAAGCGGCGATCAATGGATTGTTCCGCAACGGCGACCGCCAGTCGGTGGACCGGCTGCTCCTGATCGCCCGGAACGAGACCGATGTCTCAGTGCGCCGCTCGGTGATCTCCCG
>DATFGC010000388.1:0-2625 GCA_035249765.1 Gemmatimonadales bacterium
ATTCCGTCGTGACGTCGGCCACGGTCACGCCCAGGCTCCGCCGACTCAGCGAAAAGCCGGCGAAGCTGTTGCCGATCGTATTGTAGAAGCTCCCGATACCGACCGGATCACCGAGCGCGGTCTGATCCACCGTCAGGCTGATCAGCGTCGAGCTCTGGGTCACGAAATCCGGGGCGAAGCGAGGGCTGTTCGGGTCCATGACCAGACCGGTGTGATTCTCGGTCGCGACCGCCTGACCCCCGTCTTCCAGAATGACCCGGAGGTTGAAGGATTCTTCCGGGCTGCCGGTGTCGTAGTCGACCTCCAGGCGCAGCCCATTGCCGAACCCGCCCGCTTCCTTCGCCTCGGCGATGAGTACGGTGAGCCCGGCGTAGTTCTTGAGGGTCACTGCCGCCTTGGTGGCGCCCCGCGCCAGGCGAACCACGTAGCAGTCGGTGCCGCCGTTGGCATAGAACAGCGAGACGCTGGCCGAGAGCTCGCTCTCCGGATGGGGGGGCCCGAAGGTGCGGACGAAGTCACCGACGCCCAGACAGCGCACCGGTTTGTTGATCGGGCCTTTCGAGGTGCGGCCCAGGAAGGCCGTGATGGAGGTCGCCACCCCGGTTATGGTGCGGACGCCGCTCGCCTTCTCGACGATGTAAACCCCCGGAAACGACAGTGTGGGCGGCATGCACGGGCTCCTTCGCTGGAACGGGGTAGAGTGGTGATCCTAGGGCGCCGGATCGCTCTTCCAGCCTGCCGCCACGCGGCGGCGGAGCAGGGCGAGCAGGTGGGGCGCTTCGATGTTGGCGATCTCGGTCGTGGTGAGCGTGAGCTCGTAGAGCTGACTGGCCTGACCGCCCCGCTCGATGGCGAGCACCTTGAGCCGGGGGTCTTCCGCCAGCAGGGCCAGGGCTCCCTCGGAGTTGTGGGGCGGGTCGGCCGCCTGGATGACCACCTGGGCCCGGCCGGGGAGATTCTCGAGCGACGGCTCCTCGACCTCGACCACCCTGATGTCGGGTTGATCGAGGATCGATTTCAGCAGCGTCCGTTGCAGTCTCGACATTCCCACGAGCACCACATGGATCCGTGACAACGCGTCCGTCCGCCAGGAGTGACCCAACATTCGGGCGGACCGGCGGCCGCGAAAGCCGCCGTTGGGAGGGTTTTGGGTGGAGAAGGAGGTGGGGGTCCGCCGGATCCCGGATCTACATCACAACGGGAGGAGTCCCGGTACGCGGTGTAGATCCTATGGCGCAGTACTCCGTCTGGCCCGGCGCGGCCAGCGCCCGGGATTGAGGCGCAGCCGGGCCACCGCCTCTCCCCGGGTTCCCACGGCGAGTTTGTCGAAGATGTGGTGCAGGTGATTCTTGACGGTGGCGACGCCGATGTGGAGCTGCTCGCCGATCTGCTTGTTGGAGAGCCCCTGGTGCAGCAGCACCGCCACTTCCCGTTCCCGGCTGGTCAGAGCGGACGCTCGCGGCGCGGCGGGCTGGGTCATCCCGGCCGCGAGACGACTGAACACCATCGCGGCGGCCCGCGGGGAACAGCGCAGCTCCCCCTGGGCGACCCCCAGCACGGTCTGAATCAAGTCGTCGGCGGTTGCGGCGCACGACACGAAGCCGGAGACCCCGGCTTCGGCGCATTGCAGGACCTCGGACTCGGTTTCCTCGATGGCCACCGCGACGATCCGCAGGTTCGGCCTGACCCGGCGCAGGGCCGCGATGGTGTCGAGGCAGTCGCCGGTGGCCATGTCCACCAGGGCGAGATCCGGCTCGCAGCGGTCCAGGAGGGCAAGCGCGTCCGCGGGCTGATCGGCGGTGCCCTGCAGGCAGAGCAAAGGAACCCGGGACAGCACCGCGGCGAGACCGTCCCGATACAGCCGGACGCCGGAAACGATGATGAGCGAGACCATTTCTTCCTCCCTGCCAATATCAGCTTGCTGGCACTTTCCAGATCAGCGTGTGTCGGTCGTCGGGGTCCGGCCTGCGGACGCTCGACGGGTGGGCGGGGTCGAGGGCGCGCATCCAGGCATCGTCGCCGAGCGCGGCAGGCACCCCATAGGGAAGATCGGCGCGCGGGATCGCGGCATAGTCGGCCGCGGTGAACGCGGCGCTGTAGTTCGGACCCTTCGACTTGGCCACCGAATCCGGCGTGACGACGCCGCGCAGCGTGATCACGGCCTGGCGCCAGGCATTGATCAGCGCGACGGGATCATGACTGCTGGGATGGGGCACCTTGACTATGGGCACCCCGCCGTGGCCAGGCCAGAGCGCAACGACATCCTGGGCCTTCTTGCCGAACGCGACGATCGCCTGCAGCTTGGGGCCGGTCACCAGACCGAAGAGCTGGTTCCTCCAGGCGACCTGCGCGGCATTGGTGAGCAGCGGCTCGGCCTGCGCCATCTTGCTCGGGATCACCGCGTAGGCGAATGCGTTGAGACAGACATACGACTTGGTGAGGCCAAGCTTGCTGAGGAATCCCTGGACCCGCTGGCCGGCATCGCCCACGAGGGTGCGGCCCGCGATACGCTCGGTTGCTCCCGGGTCCTGCGCAATGCACAGCACCCGCGCCGATTTGTTGAGCCGCCCGCGATAATGGATGGGGCCCCAATCGTACCACAGGGCGGACTTCCAGGCCGCGTAG
>DATFGC010000389.1:0-5351 GCA_035249765.1 Gemmatimonadales bacterium
CGCCGCGGCGGTGAGCGGCGCGGTTGCCAGGGTCGCACCGACCGAGGCGAAGAACATGCGCCACCCCGCCCGGGGCGCGACGGAGCGATCGCTCCACCGGGAGAACGTCATCGCGCCCAGCAGAGCGGAGGCGGAAAGCCACCCGCCCAGATCGAAGATCGCCCAGGGATCGAGCAGGGTGGAGCCGAGGCAGGTGACGGCGAGCAGCGACCCGGCGCCGGGATTGCGCTGCCGGGCGAGCGACCAGGACAGCAGGGCGCACAGCAGCGCGGCGCGGGTCGCCGGCGCGGGCCAGCCGAGGAAGGAGACATACAGCAGCACCAGGGCCGCGGCCACCGCGGCGGCAGACTCCCGCCGGATTCGAAGGACGCGGAGCAGGAGCATGGCCCAGCCGAACACCACGCCCACGTGAAAGCCGCTGATGGAGAGGAGATGCACCAGCCCGGAGCGGGCGAAGGCCGCGTTCAGTGAGGCATCGATGCCGCCCCGGCGACCCACCAGGAGCGCATCGACCAGGCCGGCGCGGGATCCGTAGAGCTGGGCGGTGGTGCGGGCGATGCCGGTGCGGAGCTGGTCGGTGGGGGTTGGGAGGTGGGAGTTGGGGATTGGGGAGAGCTGCCGAACCACCAGAATTCCCGCGGGCCGGCCGCCGAAGCGGCGGGAGGGAATCCAGCGGCCCTCCACCGCGAGCCGGCTTCCCGCCGCCAGCAGAGGGGTACTTCGGATCTTCACCGCAATGGCACCCCGACAGCCTTCGGGCCGGGCGATGGCCACCCCGGTGGTCACCGGTTCCTCCAGCCGGAGCGTGAGCGCGATCGGTCCGGCGGGCAGCCGGGCGCCGCATTCTCGCTCCGGCGCCGAGCGCGCCGCCAGGCCGGAGCAGAGTCCCAGCGCGGCGACGCAGGGGATCCAGATCAGCCTGTCCCGGGCCAGGCCCAGGCAGAGCGCGGCGAGCACGACACTCGCAAATCCCGGTGCCGGAAAATGCGAGAGGCCGATCGCAAGACCGGCCTCGAAACTCAGAATCAGAACTATGGCGGGCCGGTGCCCTAGGGCGTGAGCGGCCGCGGTCCGGATTGTCCGCATCGCGGCGACGCCATCACCTTGCGAATGCCGTCCATCACCACCACGTCGATGGTGGCGCGGTTCTGTTGCTTGTCGAGGCTCAGCTCGGTGATCACGGTCCCTTCCCGGCTGGCCACGTAGCGGGCCGGCAACCGGTTCAGCGCATACACCAGCACATCCGCATGGCAGACCGGACAGCCACAGAATCCCTGGAAGTGGCCCTTGAGCTGCTCGTAGGACTCCTGCGCGTGCACTTCGACCTTGTTCTGGATCATAGGACCGCCAGCTGGGCGGAGACGACCGCGCCGGTAAAGGTCGAGCCGGTAGTGCCGGTGAGCCGGACCCGATGATACTGGCCGATGCTGTCCCCGGGAAGGTCGAGGAGCACCAGGTGGTTGCTCCGGGTTCGGCCCAGCATCATCGCTCCCCGTCGCGCCGGCCGCTCCACCAGGACCTCCTGCTCGGTCCCGACCCAGGCCAGGTTGCGGGCCCTTGCCTGCAGCCGCACCGCCGAGATCAGCCGGTCGAGCCGCTCGGACGCGACCGCGTCGGACACCCGGTCGCCCAGCCTGACCGCCGGAGTGCCCTCTCGCACCGAGTACTTGAAGGTGTAGGCATCGTCGAACCCGGCCGTTTCGACCAGCTCCATGGTTTCGGCGAATTGCTCCTCGGTTTCTCCGGGAAACCCGACGATGATATCGGTGCTCATGGTCATGGCCGGCATCGCGTCCCGAAGCCGGGTCACGACCTCCAGGTACTGCTCCCGGGTATACCGCCGGAGCATCCGCCGGAGCACCGCGTTCGATCCGCTTTGCACCGGCAGATGCACGTGCTCGCACACCGCTTCGGTCTCCGCCATGGCCGCAATGACCCGCGGGGTGAAATCGGTGGGATACGGGCTGGTGAACCGCACCCGCCGGATCCCGGCAACCGACCCCACCGCGCGCAGCAGATCGGCGAAGTCGCTCCCGGCATTGCGCCAGGAGTTGACGGTCTGCCCCAGCAGGGTGACCTCGCTGGCTCCAGCCGCCGCAACCGATCGCACCTCGGCGACGACGTCGTCCAAGGTACGGCTGCGCTCGGGACCCCGCGTGTACGGAACGATGCAGAAGGTGCATCGATAATCGCAGCCCCGCTGCACCGTGATGAACCGGGTCGGCCCCGGCTCCCGGACCGCCGGCACATCCTCGTAGTGCTCCCAGGAGCGGAACTCGACATCGGCAGCCCGGTGGCCCAGCGACGCGTTCCCGATCAGCGCGCCGAGATTCCGGTACGCGTCGGGGCCTACCACCAGATCCACCTTGGGGACCTTTGCGAGCAGCAGCGGCCCCAGCCGCTGGGCCATGCAGCCCACCACGCCGAGCACGGTGCCGGGGAGCTTGTGGCGCTGCAGCTCGCCGACCCGGCCGATCACCCGCTGCTCGGCATTGTCCCGCACCGCGCAAGTGTTCACCAGCATGACGTCGGCGCCTTCCGGCGTTTCACTCCGGACATAGCCGTCGCGGGCCAGGACCCCGAGCATCAGCTCGGTGTCGGCCACGTTCATCTGGCAGCCGTAGGTCTCGATGTAGACCGTCTTCACGGACGGACCGACACGCCCAGCGTGAGCAGGGTGGCGCGCTCGCTGAATCCCGCGCCGCCCTTCCGCCAGACCTGGCCCAGCGCGATATCGAAGCCGGCCCGGTCGGCCACGAAGCGCTTGGAGGTGCCGATGGTGATCCCGGTCTCACTCACGTCCACCCCGCGCACCAGAGGAAAGGGAAGCCTGGCGTGGTAGAAGCCGAGCCGGAGCGGCAGGTTGTTGGGCCGGCGGGGGTCGCGCAGATATTCGAGGCCGGCGCTGAACTCGGTGGTGTTGGTGCTGCCGATCCCCCCCTGCGCCACCAGGTCGTCGTCGGCCGAAGACCAGGAGCGGTAGATCGCGCTGCCGGCGAGCTGAAGCTGATCGCCGAACTGGACCCGCGCCCCGCCCGCCAGGGTGACCGGGAGCTTCGTGGTGCCGAGCCGCAGCGAATCACGTTCCACCCGGAGCTTGTCGTCGGCGCGGATCATGCCGGCCAGGCTCACCGCGCGACCCAGCCGCGCCACGATGCCCGCGCTCACCCCCATGCCCAGATACGACACGGTGAACTGCTCGGCGGCGCCGGTATAGGTCGTATCGGAGAACCGGCGGCTGCTGGTGATCCGGTTGGAGCCGGTCAGCATGTGAATGCCGACCCCGATCTGGAGGCTCGGCGAGCCGTTCCAGGCGATGCCGGCCCGGACATCGCTGACTCCGCCAAGGGAACGCAGCGTGTCGGTGGTCTCCACCGGTACGTCGCGGAGAATCAGGGTGTCCCGGGAAGCGATGGAAAAGTTCCGGTCGGTGTAGCCGCTGGCCGAAAGGGAAATCGCCAGCCGGGTTCCCCCGATCGGCCCGGCAACGAAGACTCCCGGATACCGGTTGTCCCGCGCGGAGGCGCTGCCGCTCGGGCTCTCCGAGCGGCGCCAGGACTGGATGGTCTGAAAGCTCGCGCTGGTGAACGAGACCTGTCCGATCGAGCCGGGATTGAAGCTCGATTCGGCGTCGAAGATCCCGAATGCCCCGCCGGTCCCCACTGCCCGGACCGAATAGGGCCGCATGGGGATTCCCAGCCCACGGACTCCGAACTGGGAGGATTGGGCGGCGAGCGGGCTCGCCGCCGAGAGCAGGAGCAGCGCCGTGAGTCGAGTGGTCATGGGGTGCCCGGACGCGAGGGAAGAGCGTAGGTGATCCGGATCCGGGGCCGTCCGGTGGGAGAGCGCGTGGAGAAGTAGGCCGGCCGGGCGAAGCTGCCGCCTTCGGGGTTGATCCCGATCACCAGCGCGCTGGGCGGCGCTCCCTCCACGAACCAGGTTCCCACGATGTCCCGGATATCCGCGATCAGAACTCCGGAGCTGTCCGCCAGGAGGGGGACCGACTTGCCCAGCCCGGCCAGATAGGGCGACTTGGCGCCCACATCGGCCAGCACCCCGCGAATTTCCAGGGTGGCGGGATCGTTCCTCAGGCCGGGCAGCGGACCGGCCGGGGTGAGCTCGAGGGTGGCGCGCAGGATGATCGCCGAGTCCTTGAGCGCAGGCGGCGGAGTGAACCGGAGGATGGCCCGGGAGCCGGATTTGCCGCCCAGAAAAATCAGCTGCTGACCAGGAGGCTCGGGCGCATTGATGACGTAGTTCGCCGAATCGGCCGTGGCGGCCAGGGTCTGCCGCTGCCGGGCGGTGTCCGCGATTTCGATCTTCCCGTACACCGTCATGGTCGGGGGCCGGGACGCGAAGTTGAGCGAAGCGAGCCGGATGCCGGTGGGAGACGGCGCCGCGAGGCTCAATCCGATGCCCAGCCGGAAACTGTCCGCTTCGAACACATCAATGAGATGGAGGTCCTCCCCGGCAAAGACCAGGCGGGCGGTGCCGGTATCGGTGATCGCGATGGTCCCCAGGACCGAGGCCGGAGTCAACTGGGCCACCAGCTCGGCGAACGTGGTGGTAGTGTCGATGTCCGGGGAGATCCTGTGCACCACCAGCTCGGTGCCGTGCACCGAGGAATCCCGCCCGATGACGTTGAAGGCGATGGCGGCGGAATCCACGGTGAGCTTGTGCTGGAGGCCGTCCAGGAACACCGAGTCGGCCCGGCGGGGAAAGGTGGCCCAGGCCCGCGCGTCCCCCGCCGCGAGGCCGTTGGACACCAGCAGCGCGGGAATGTCGGTGGCCCGGATGTATCCGGTGTAGGTGCTGTCCAGGTCGAAAGTGGCCTCGATCACCGTGTCCCGCACGATCAGGCTGTTCCCGGGACATTGATCGGGACAATCGGCCGGGGTGGTGAGCCGCTCCGTACAGGAGGCCAGCACCGTCACCGCGGCAAATGCCAGCAGGGCGAGACGCCTCACGGGAGGATCTCCCGGGTGAAGGCGTCGGGCAGCAGCTCCCGGAGGGTCCAGCGTCTGGTCTGCAGCGGTCCTACCGATTCCACTTCGAGCTCCGATCCGAATTCGGCCAGGACCTGCCGGCAAGCGCCACAGGGCGGCGCGGGCGGCTCGGAATCGCTGGCAATCACGATGCGGCGAAAGTTGCGGGCTCCCGCACTGACCGCGGAAACCACCGCGGCCCGCTCGGCGCAGATGGTGAGCCCGTACGACGCGTTCTCCACGTTGGACCCGACGAACACCCGGCCGTCCCCGGTTTCGAGTGCCGCCCCCACCCGGTACCGGGAGTAGGGGCAGTGGGCGTGCTCCTGTGCGGCGCGGGCCGCCTCGACCAGGTGGTCAGCCACT
>DATFGC010000390.1:0-2067 GCA_035249765.1 Gemmatimonadales bacterium
CCCCGTTGACCGTTCACCGTTGACCGTTGACGCAGTCCCCTGCTGTATATTCCCCCCCATGAAATCGGCTGCCATCCGCAGGCTTTTCCTCGATTACTTCGTGAACCGTGGACACCGGCTGGTGGCCTCGGGGCCGCTGGCCCCCGAGGACGATCCGACCCTCCTGTTCACCAACGCCGGGATGGTCCAGTTCAAGCGGGTCTTCCAGGGGCAGGAACGGCGCGATTACCAGCGCGCCACCACCTGTCAGAAGTGCGTGCGGGCTGGCGGCAAGCACAACGATCTGGAGCAGGTGGGCCTCACCCGCCGGCACCACACCTTCTTCGAGATGCTGGGGAATTTTTCCTTCGGCGACTACTTCAAGCGCGAAGCCATCGCCTACGCCTGGGAATTCGTCACCTCGCCCGAGTTCCTTGGCATCGCGCCCGACCGGCTCCGGGCCACCGTCCATCACAGCGACAGCGAGGCTCGAGCCCTCTGGAGTGAGGTGGCGGGATTGCCCCCCCAGTCGGTGTACGGTCTGGGCGACGCCGACAATTTCTGGCAGATGGGCGACACCGGTCCCTGCGGGCCCTGCTCCGAGATCTACGTTGACCTGGAATGGACTCCCGGCGCTCCTCCCCGGGTGCTCTCCCAGGAGGAGTTCGAGCGGCAGGCGGAGGCAGGGCAATTCCTGGAGATCTGGAACCTGGTGTTCATGCAGTTCGATCGCGCCGCCGACGGCACCCTCACCCCGCTGCCTCGGCCCGCAGTAGATACCGGAGCTGGGCTGGAGCGGATCGCCTCGGTCCTCCAGGGCAAGGACGACAATTTTCACACCGACCTGTTTCAGCCGCTGCTCGACCGGATCGGCGAGCTGGTCGGCACGCCTTATCCCGGCTCGATGGAGGGACCGGGAGCCTCCTACCGGGTGCTGGCCGATCATGCCCGCGCGGTCACCTTTCTGCTGAGCGACGGGGTATTCCCCAGCAACGAGGGACGCGGGTACGTGCTGCGCCGGATTCTCCGCCGGGCGGTGCGGCACGCCTGGCTGCTGGGCCGGCGGGAACCCACCCTCGCTCCGCTCACCGGGCTGGTGATCGATCTCATGCAGGAGGCCTATCCCGAGCTGGTCTCCCGCCGGGCCGACATCCGCACGTGGACCGAGACCGAAGAAGTGCGGTTCCTCGAGACCATCGAGGGCGGCCTGGGGCGGCTGGAGGAGCTGTTCGCCACCGGCGTGTCCAGGATTTCCGGCGAGGAAGCCTTCCGGCTCTACGACACTTTCGGATTCCCGATCGACCTCACCCAGCTGATCGCGGCGGAGCGGGGAGTGGGCACCGATCTCGAGGGGTTCGAGCAGGCGCTGGAGGAGCAGCGTACCCGGAGCCGCTCGGCGCGATCCGGGGCCCGGGCGGCGCAGGCGGGCCCGGGGCCGGCCATCCGGTCCGGATCCAGGCGGAAGTGGAACGTCCTGCGCCGCGGCAGACAGAAATTCGTGGGGTACGACACCACCCGGGCGGAGACCGAGCCATTGGCGTTTCGGCAGGAAAGCGGCCGGGTCGAGCTGGTGCTGCACCAGAATCCGTTCTACGCCGAGTCGGGCGGCCAGGTCAGCGACACCGGTGTGGTGCAGGGTGCGGGCTGGACCCTGCCGGTGGATGCGGTGCGAAAGGACGAGCGCGGCATCGTGGTCTCCGGCGCTTTTGCCGAGCCGTTCGAGCCCACTCCGGTCGAGGCCCAGGTGGCCGAAGCCCGGCGGCGCAACATCGAGCGCAATCACAGCGCCACCCACCTGGTGCACGCCGCGCTGCGCCGCCATCTCGGCACCCATGTGCGGCAGCAGGGGTCGCTGGTGGATTCCGACCGGCTCCGCTTCGACTTCTCCCATCACGGCCCCATCGAGCCGGCTACCCTCGAGCTGATCGAGCGGGATGTGAACGAAGCCATCTGGGCCAACCATCCGGTGGTCACCCGCGAGATGCCCTATCCGGATGCGCTGGCGCTCGGGGCCATGGCGTTCTTTGCCGACAAATACGGCGACGTGGTCCGGGTGGTGCAGATGGGCGACTCGATCGAGCTCTGCGG
>DATFGC010000391.1:0-2325 GCA_035249765.1 Gemmatimonadales bacterium
GACCGGCCACTCCGACCTCGAGGCGCTGATAGCCTACCTCCAGCGGTCTCCCCAGCCGGTGACCGCCCCGGCAGCCCCCCGGTTCATCGACGTGACTCCGTGAGCGACCTCATCCCGGTCTTCGTGAACGACCGGGCGGTGCGGATGGCGGCGGAGTGTGTCCTGGCCGACGCGATCGCCGCGGCGAATCCCGACCTTGCTCGCGCGGTACAGGAGGGCAGGGCGCGGGTGACCGACGGCCGGGGCATCGCGCTCGATCCGGGCGCGGCGGTCTATCCCGGCGCCATCCTCCGGGTAGTGGTCAGCGCCCGCCGGCGCGGCGACGAGGCCGATGCTCACCCGTGAGCTGATCACCCGGCTCCCCAAGGCGGAGCTGCACCTCCACTTCGACGGCTCGCTCCGGCCGGCGACGATGCTCGAGCTTGCCCGCGAGGCGGGAGTGGAGCTTCCCGCCCCGGAGCCCGATTCGCTCGCCCGCTTCATGCTGGTCCAGGATGCGCGCCACCTCGAGGATTACCTGGCCCGCTTCGACATCACGGTCTCCCTGCTGCAGACCGAGGCGGCGATCGAGCGGGTGGCGTACGAGATGGTGGAGGATGCCGCCGCCGACAATCTCCGGTACATGGAGGTGCGCTATGATCCCCACCTCTCCACCCACGCCGGCCTCACCATGGACCAGGTGGTGGCGGCCCAGCGGCGGGGATTCGACCGGGGTGAGCGCGACTTCGGCATTCGCACCGGAATCATCAACTGCACGCTCCGGCACTACGATCCGGCCCGCTCGGTCGAGATCGCCCGCCACTCGGTGCGCTGCAAGCCGCTCGGCGTGGTCGGCTTCGATCTGGCGGGGGGCGAGGCGGGCCGGTTGCCGGGCCGGCACGGCGAGGCGTTCGACATCGCGCTGGCGGGGAACCTGGGCATCACGGTCCACGCCGGGGAGGCCGCCGGCGCCGAGTCGGTGGCGGAGGCGGTGCGCCGCTGTCACGCGGTGCGGATCGGCCACGGGACCAGGCTCAGAGAAGATCCCGAGCTCCAGGCGTATGTCCGCGACCGGCAGATCCTGATCGAGATCAACATCACCAGCAACCTGCAGACCCGGGTGGTGCGGGAACCGAGCGAGCATCCGGTGCGGGACTATTTCGACGCCGGCCTCGCCGTCACCCTCTGCACCGACAGCTGGCTGATGAGCGGCGTGCGGCTCACCGACGAGTACTGGCTGGCCCACCAGCAGCTGGGCTTCACCCGAGAGGAGATCGACCGGATGATCCTCAACGCCTTTGCCGGGGCCTTCCTGCCCTGGCCCGACCGGCAGGCGCTGCTGGCCCGGGTGCGGGCCGAGCTGGAGGCCCTGTGATCGCTGCGTTGCTGGTCCTCCAGACCGCGGCCGAGCGGCTGGCCCAGGCCCGCGAGGGCATATCGATCCCGATCGGTGAGCGCCTGATCGGGCTCCTGGGTGTGGCCGTGATGATCGGGATCGCGGTCCTGATCAGCTACAACCGCTCCAGGATCAACTGGAGGCTGGTGTTCACCGGCCTCGGCATCCAGGCGCTCTTCGGGGTGATCGTACTCAAGACCGAAGCCGGCCGCCGGGTGTTTGCGGTGATCGGGGACGGAATCACCTCCCTGCTGGGCTTCCAGGAGCAGGGCGCCCGGTTCGTCTTCGGTAATCTGGTGCAGTCCAACGTACCGGTGGGGATGCCGGGGCCGGGAGGGACGCTGGATACCTCGGTTGGATGGCTGGCCAACACCGGCGCTTTCTTCGCGTTCAACGTGCTCCCGACCATCATCTTCTTCTCCTCCCTGATGTCGGTGCTGTACTACCTCGGGATCATGCAGAAGGTTGTGAAGGGGATCGCCTGGGCCATGCTCAAGCCCCTGGGAACCTCGGGCGCCGAGACCCTCTCCGCGTCGGGGAACATTTTCCTGGGGCAGACCGAATCGCCCCTGCTGATCAAGCCGTTCGTCAAGACTTTCACCCAGTCGGAGCTGGTCACCGTGATGGTCGGGGGATTCGCGACCGTGGCCGGCGGGGTGCTGGCGGCCTACGTCGGCATGCTGCAGGGAACCTTTCCGGGCATCGCGGCCCACCTGCTGGCGGCCAGCGTGATGAATGCGCCGGCCGGGCTCTTCCTGTCCAAGATCATCATGCCGGAAACCGGGGAGCCGGTTACCAAGGGGTCGCTGAAGCTGGAGATGGAGAAGACCGACTCCAGCGTGATCGAGGCGGCCGCCAGCGGGGCGGCCACCGGAGTCCAGCTTGCGATCAACGTCGCGGCGATGCTGATGGCTTTTGTGGCGCTGATCGCGCTGCTCAACGCAATCCTG
>DATFGC010000392.1:0-6411 GCA_035249765.1 Gemmatimonadales bacterium
GTCGGACAGCCGCCCGCGGAGTGGCGGGTGTTGTCCCCTGCATACGTGGTCAAGACCCCGCGGGCTGAGACCATCACGCCCGAGATCCGGGCGCTGGTGCGGGAGGTGGCGCCGGGCGCGCCGATGTACCGGGAGTACACCATGGCGGGGCTCGCGGCGGAGACCAGGCTGCCGCTCGCGTTCACCATGCTCACGCTGGGAGTGATCTCGCTGCTCGCGGTCATCCTCGGCACGGTGGGGCAGTACGGGGTGCTGTCGTACATCGTGGCGGAGCGCACGCGGGAGATCGGGGTGCGCATGGCGCTCGGCGCGCAGGCGGCTCGGGTGCAGCGGATGGTGGTGGCCCAGGGAGCACGGGTCCTGGCGGTGGGGGTAGTCGTCGGGCTCGCGGCGGCGGCGGGGTCCACCCGGGCGCTGCGGAGTCTGCTATTCGAGGTCGGCACCCTCGATCCGGCCACGTTCACCGGCGTGGCGGCCGGGATGGTGCTCGTGGGGCTGCTCGCGGCGTACTTGCCGGCGCGACGCGCCTCGCGCGTGGACCCGATGGAGTCGCTCAGGGGGGAATGAACTTCACGCCGGATTACCCCGCGGGCACACGGGCAACGGAGCTCGGTGGGAGAACTCACCAGTGGGGCTTCGGGCTACGACGGTGAAGCCTCCGCGGACGGACTCTCACGCGGTAGACGGTTCCGACTGGGTGGCACCACTACCTCCTCTCCTGCGATACTCGGCAGCGCGCTGGCGCGATAGTTGAGCAAAGCGCCATCGATCCGCAGGCGCCAGGTCACCAGGCCGGTGGGTCCCGATTCATACACCGTGATGGGACCGCTGGAGCTCCCGAGGCCGGCGATGGTGCCGAAGTCGACCAGCGTGTTTCCATTGGAGAGCCGGCGAGCCGAGCCCACGATCGGTGCATAGATGTCCGGCTGCGGCCGGAACTCCCAGACCCTGGTCGCGGTGCCCCGCTCGAGATCCAGCTCGAGCTCCAGCGCGCGGCTATAGAGACCCGACGGCCGGTCACGCCCATTGTCGAACAGCAATACCCGGTCCGGCGCAATCTCCGCGGCCGTGTGCTGGAACCAAAACTCCTCGTCCGGCACGATGGTGGCGCGGGGCCCGCCCAGCCGCCACTCGAGCGACTGGAAGTCCGGCGCGATGGAGATGATCTGGTTCAGGGCCGGGAGGGAGATGAGGACATTGCCTCGCGGCCCCAGCGCGAGCGCGTTGGCGTGGAGCCAGTCGGAGGGCATGGACTTGGGGCCGAAGTCCAGGTCGGGCGACAGGAAGTCCGCCGCTCTCCACCGGCGAGCCGCCGTCCCGTCCTCCGGGCCCCACTCCCAGATGGCGTCGCCCGACCAGGTCGTCCCGGCGATCGTGACCGTGTCCCCGGTGAGAAAGAGCAGGGTGTTGGCAGGCGTCGTGATCACGTCGTGATGCATTCTCCGCCCGCTGGTCGAGAGCAACTGCGCCACGACGGTCAGATCGGGCCGGATCACCGTCAGTCCCACGTCGGCCTCCAGGAGCACCAGATCGCCGTTGGCCCGCCGGACGAACGACTCGGCGATGCCGCGGCGGTACCAGACCACCGCTCCATCCTGATCCACGACCACGTAACCGGAGAACGCAGCACCCCGGAGCTCGAGCATGGTGAGTCGGGCCGTGGGTGTCCCCACTGCCGTGAACCGGACCTGGGCAAGGTCCGGCGGCAGGCTGTCGGTGGTGAATTGCCCCTGGGCCAGCACCTGGCCCGCGGTGTTCGTGCGGATCTCGTACTGGTAGAGCTCTCCGGCCCGCAGGCCGGGCAGGAAGACGGCGTGGGTGGTCGCCCGGGAGGCCGGGGTGACGCGAAGCCGCGGCGTGGCGGCGCCCCAGTACTCCACCTGGATCCCGACGGCGGCGGAGGCTTCGATGTTCAAGGTCCGGAAGATGGGGCCGGCATCGCTGTCGACCGCAACCGTCGCCTCGACGGGCTCCGGATCGATGGGGGCAGTGCTCTCGCTGCATCCCGTGACCGCGACCCACAGCATGGTCCACCCGAGGGCGTTCCGTTCAATGAGCATGACCCATTCCCCTGTGAAGGCGCTGCCGTTCTGATGCCTGCTGTGGAGGGGCCACCCGAGGCGGTCCGGGCTCAAGGGGGGCGGCGCGGCCAGGCGCCACGCTGTGCGGCCATTATGTCGGCGAAAGACGGGTCTCGCAAGGAACCGGTAGGACCCGGCATCGGGGCAGAGGTGAAGGCGTCGTCCGCGCACTGACATCCGGGTCACGAAGGGGGAGGAGATGGTCAGGATGATGGTCAATACAACCCCACACCCGGTTCCCCCATCGTTGGGCGGTTCGGGCGCTACGGACTCTCCGGGTCGGAGCGGTGGGCGACCGGGTGCTGATCGTCGACCGTGGCCGGACCGTGGAGAACATCGGCGGGGCTCGCAAGCGGCGTCTGCGGGTGGAGGATCTGCACGACGCCTTCAACCGGCTGCGGAGCACCGACCTGGTGGACGAGTCGGCCGCCGAGATGGTTCGGCGGCTCTACCTCTCACCCTATGTCACCCTGAACGAAGTGAAGGGGGCATGCCCTGGATGATGCCCCCTTCGCTTCGCTCAGGGTGACATCACCGTACCGCGCTGACACCCTCCCATCCCGCGCCCCCCTGGTAGAGACCCGAACCCGATACACCGCCGAGTTGGCCGCGACGAACAGGGTGGAGCCGTCCTCACCCCAGGCCACGTTGCCGACGTTCCCGGCGAAGTCGATCCAGCCCAGCAGCTCGCCGGCGGGACTGAAGACGTACACCCCGCCCGGGCCCACCCGAAGACGTTCCCCCGCGCATCCACCTTCAGACCGTCCGCCGTTCCGCGTCGGCCGACGAAGGCGGACGTCCCGTCGAAGAAAATCCTCCCCGAACCCAGAGTGCCGTCCGGACGCACCGGGAAGGCCATCCACAGCAATCGCCGCGGGTCGGCGTTGGACACGTAGAGGGTGCGCTCATCGGGCGAGAAGGCGATGCCGTTGGGCGCGCTGAGCTCGCTGATCAGGAGCGTCAGCGATCCGACCCGTCTCAGCCGATAGACGCCCTGGTAGGGCAGTTCCTTCCCCGGATGGGTGGATGACGGAGATCACCCGCTGGGAGCGGGTGCCGGAGGAGCGGAGCCGCTGAACAGCCACGGCCTACCGGCCGTTCGTCCTCGTTAAGGGCCGTTCATCCCTCCCTCATTGGTTCTTGACAAGCCAACTTGCATGCTTCGCTCGCGGGAGCAGCTCGTACCTCTGCAGCCGCAGGAGCAGTGCATGCGAATCAGTTCCACGCTTCTTCTGACCCTGGCCGTTCCGGTCCGACTCCTTGCTCAGGAACCGGCCGGAGGCGGAGCGCCGGACTCACAGGTCGGCGCCCCCGATTGGAACGTGAGCGCCGGCGCGATGGCGTTCGCCTACCCGAGCTATCCCGGCTCGGACGAATATCGGGTGGTGCCGTTCCCGCTGCTCGACGCGCGCTTCCGCGATCGAATGTACCTCGGCCCCAGCAGCACGGGGATCGGATTCGCGCTCGGCGCCTACCCGGTTCAGAACCCGCACTGGCGGCTCGCCGTCGAGCTCGGCGGACAGGATAGCCGCCCGGCGGACCGCGCGGATGCGCTCGCGGGCATGGAGGACCGCGACGTTGTCGCCACGGCAGGCGCGAGCCTGAGTTATCGCAGTGGCCCCTTCGAGGGCATCGTCGCCGTGTCCCAGGGACTGAACGATGACGCCGGCCTGATCCAGACCACACGCGTCGTCTATTCCCGTCCTCTCGGCAGGGTCATTCTGGTGGGCGCGGCCGGGGCGGCACTCGCCAATGGCAGGCAGATGCGGCGGGAGTTCGGCATCACCGAGGCGGAAGCGGCTCGGCGGCAGGCTCTGGTTGACGCCGGAGACGGCCGACTGGACCCCGACGACGACCAGGTCTATAGCCCGGATGGAGGACTGCGTCACCTGGGCGTTGGGGTTTCGCTCATCTACCCCCTTGCGGTCCGCTGGTCTCTGGTCGGGCTCGCGGGCATGGAGTGGCTGGCCGACGAGGCGGCCAACAGCCCGCTGGTACGCCGGCGCGAGCAGTTCGCGGGGGGAGTGGGGGTCGGGTACCGGTTCTAGCTGGACCCTGCTCGGCCCGAGGGCGCCCTCTTGAGATCTGCTTGACGCCTCCCGCTCAGTATGTGCCGTCACCCCCCGAGAGGCTCAGCCATGCGGCTCCATCGCTTTTCCCGACCCGTCGTCCTCGCCCCCCTGGCCCTCGTCCTGCTCCTCGCGCCGGGGTGCCGGGACGACGCGGAGTCGCCCACCGGTCCCGGGGCCGAGCCGGCTCCGGGTGCCGCCGTGGCGGCAGTCGCCCTGCCTACCTTCACTGCCATCGCCGCCGGCGGCACCCACACCTGCGCCCTCGACACCGGGGGGGCTGCCTGGTGCTGGGGCGACGGGTCCGACGGCCAGCTCGGCAACGGCAGCTTCAATGGCCGGTCAAACCCGGTTCGGGTCACCGGGGGGCACCGGTTCATCCAGATCAGCACCGGAACCAGACATACCTGCGCCATCACCACCGACGAGCGGGCCTGGTGTTGGGGATTTCCCGGCGGCCTGGGCGACGGCGGCGAGCTGGTCCAGAAAAACACTCCGGTTCCGGTGGCAGGCGGGCGCCGCTTCCGCAACGTGAGCGCCGGCAACGAGCACACCTGCGCCGTCAACCCCTTCGACGTGGCGTTCTGCTGGGGCCCCAACGCCTTCGGCCAGCTCGGTACCAACGGCGGCTTCACCAACGTCCCGGTCAAGGTCGTCGGGGGCCTCCGCTGGCGCCGGGTGACCGCCGGGGGGAGCGTCACCTGCGGCGTCACCACCGGCGACGTGGCCTATTGCTGGGGGTGGATCCTCGGTGGCAAGACGCCGACCAAGGTCCCCGGCGGGCAGTTCTTCCGCCAGGTCCAGGTCGGCGGCGGCGACTTCACGGATGCCCAGCACCAGGAGCCCGATACGCCGCATGCCTGCGGAATCACCCGTGAGGACCGCGCTTACTGCTGGGGGTTCGGCTTCGAGGGCCAGCTGGGCCAAGGCTCCCGGACCTTCGAGGCGACGCCGGTCGCGGTGAAGGGAAGCCGGAGGTGGCGCCAGGTGAACCCGGGGCACTATCACACCTGCGGCGTCACCCGAGCGGAAGTGGCGTTCTGCTGGGGCTCCAACCAGTGGGGCGCGAACGGGAACAGCGCCCTGGGCTCGAGCGAGCCCCTCCGAGTCGCGGGAGACCACGAGTTCAAGAGCATTTCCACCGGGATCGCCGGTCTGCACAGCTGCGGCCTGACCGACGCGGGCAGAGTCTGGTGCTGGGGCACCAACACCAGCGGCCAGCTCGGCGACGGAACGAGGACGATGCGGCTCGAGCCGGTGGCAGTGGTGGGAGCGCCGTAGAGTGCGCTTCTAGAATCCCGGTGTCATCCTGAGCGAAGCGAAGGGGGCCATGCCCGTACATGGCCCCCTTCGCTTCGCTCAGGATGACAGAAAGGGGTGCACGTCGAGGTTGCGCACGACGGGGGTTATGTGTATATACACCCTATGACCCGTCCCGACCCCGCCGCCATCGACGCGATCACCACGCTCTGTGCCTGCCGCAACGTCCGCCAGGCGGCCCGCGCCGTCACCGGGCTCTACGACCGCATTCTCGCGCCCACCGGCCTCCGCACCACCCAGGTGACCCTGCTCGTCGCCCTGGAGAAGGCGGGACCGGTCCCGTTCACCCGGCTCGCCGGCGTGCTCGGCATGGACCGCACCACTCTCACCCGCAACCTCGAGCCGCTGCGGCGCGCGGGACTCCTCACGCTCCGTCCCGGCCAGGACCGCCGCGTGCGTCTGGCCGCGATCACGGACAAGGGCCGCAAGGCCGTCATCGGCGCGATCCCGCTGTGGGAGCAGGCGCAGCGGCAGATCACCGACGGGTTGGGGCGCGGACGGTGGGACGTGGTGCGGCGCGACCTCAAGCAGCTGACGGCGCTCGCCGGCGAGAGCCTTTCCATGGAAGGAGACGACTCGTGATTTCCGACATCCCCTGGTACATCACGACCATCATTCTCGGCGTCAACGTCGCCATCGCCGTCGCGGTGTGGCGTATCGTCGCCGGCGCGGCCGGAAGGAGCGGCCTGCCGGCCGCGGCGGCGCGAAAGGTGCGCCTCGGGAGCGCGATCGTGCTCTTCGGCTGGCTGGGAGCGGCGCTGCTGCTGGCACCCTCGACCGCCTCGCTCCTCGGCCGCGATCCATTCTACCTCACGCCGCTCATCCCGCTCTTCGCGCTCGGCGCGACGATCGTCCTGCTCACCGCGGTGTGGACCTCCCCGGCGCTTCGCCGCACGCTCAGCGCGGTGTCGCTTCCGCTGGTCCACGGCGTCCAACTCTAC
>DATFGC010000393.1:0-2017 GCA_035249765.1 Gemmatimonadales bacterium
GGAGCGCCTCGGGCTCGACGCCCGGGCCATCGTGGTGGAGCTCAACCGCCGCATCGTGCGGCGCCCCGAGATCGGCCAAACGGCGCTCCAGGACGGCGACGTCCTGGAGTTGGTGCACTTCGTGGGAGGTGGATGAGTGGAAACTACAGTGGAGCTGGGGACCGAAGAGCCGCTGGTCATCGGAAATCACCGTTTCCGGTCCCGGCTGTTCGTCGGCACCGGCAAGTACCGCAGCAACGAGGAGATGCTGGCCGCCATCGAAGCCTCCGGCGCAGACTGCGTGACGGTCGCGGTCCGCCGGGTGGATCTCGACCGGCGCACGGAGGCCGGCATCCTGCATCACCTGGATCCGGAACGCTACTTTCTCCTCGCCAATACCGCAGGCTGCTATACCGCCGATGAAGCGATCCGGTACGCCCGGCTGGGACGCGAGGCGGGATTCAACGACTTCGTGAAGCTCGAAGTCATCGGCGACCGGGAGACCCTGCTGCCCGACGTGGAAGGCCTCCTGGTGGCCGCCCGGGAGCTGGTCCGGGAGCAGTTTCAGGTGCTGGCCTACACCAGCGACGATCTGGTCACCGCGCTCAAGCTCGAGGATGCCGGCTGCGCGGCCGTCATGCCGCTGGCCTCGCCCATCGGCAGCGGACTGGGATTGCTCAACCCCTACTCGATCCGGACCATCAAGCAGCGGCTTTCGGTTCCCGTGATCGTGGACGCCGGAGTGGGAACCGCGTCGGACGCCTGCCTGGTCATGGAGCAGGGTGTGGACGGAATCCTGATGAATACCGCACTGGCCGAAGCCAAAGACCCGGTGGCCATGGCTCAGGCGATGCGCCTGGCCACCGAGGCCGGCCGCAGAGCCTGGCTGGCGGGACGCATGCCCCGGCGCGAAGTGGCGGTGCCGTCTTCGCCCGCGCGGGGGATGTTGACATGACTGATGGCCTTCAGCCTTCAGTCTTCAGCCTTCAGCGACTGCAGGCTGATGGCTGATGGCTGAGGGCTTAGCCTCCCGCACAGCCGCCTGGCGGGTGCTCCACGACATTCGGCGCGACGTGCCCTTCGACCTCGCGCTCGAGCGCGCCCTCGCCGCGCTTCCCGAATCCGAGCGCGGGCTGGCCCACGAGCTGGCCGCCGGCGTGCTGCGGCATCGCACCCTGCTCGATGCCGCGATCGCCCCGCATCTCGATCGCGGCCCCGACCGGATCCGGGAGGATCTGCTGGACATCCTCCGGTTGGGTGCCTACCAGCTCCTCTATCTCGACCGGGTCCCCCGGCACGCGGCGGTGGACACCGCGGTGTCGCTGGGCCGGCGCATCGCGGGAGCGCGGGTCGGCGGCTTCATCAATGCCGTCCTCCGAAAAGTCAGCGAAGAGGGAATAGCGAAGAGCGAAGAAGAAGCAAGGAGCGAAGAGGAACCGACGGCTTCGCTCCTCGCTATTCGCTACTCCCACCCCGAATGGCTCATCGAAAGATGGCTGAAGCGCTTTGGTGGCGAGGAAACGGAGCGCCTTCTGCAGGCGAACAACGCCCGCCCGCCGCTGGTGGTGCAGCCGGCCCGCTGGAACACGGAGACCCTGATCGCGAGCTTCGAGCAGCAGGGCATCTCCTGGCGCCCGGCGCCGTTCGACGCCGGCCTGATCGTGGAAGGCCGCCGGCCCCAGGAGCTGCCCGGTTTTTCGGCCGGTTCCTGCTTTGTACAGGATCCCGCCCAGGCGCTGGTGGTCCGGTACTTCGCCCGCCCCGGGGGCCCGCTCTACGACGCCTGCGCCGCGCCGGGCGGCAAGGCGATCGCCTTTTCCGCCGGCGGATTCGTCGCCGCGGCCGATCTCCGGCCGGCCCGGGCCCGCCGGCTCCGGGAGAATCTGCTCCGGGCCGGGCACCAGCCGGCCGCGGTGCTGGTGGCCGACGCCGGGTCGCCTGCGGTACGGCCGGTGCCGGCGGTGCTGCTGGACGCTCCCTGTCTCGGAACCGGAACTTTCTCCCGGCATCCCGATGCCCGCTGGCGGGTGACCCCCGA
>DATFGC010000394.1:0-5757 GCA_035249765.1 Gemmatimonadales bacterium
AGAGGCGGGGGTTGGACGCCGGCGCTGCCCTGCCCCTCCCCAGCAGCGGCCAGACGATGCCGGCGGTCGCGAGCACGAGGGCTGCCAGGGCCACCGCCACCGGGCGCCAGCGGCGCCTGCTTCCCTTCGCAATCGGGGTGACCGGAGTGGGCTCGCCCAGCAATGCGCGATGAAACCTGGCGCCGCTCTGCCAGCGGGCCTCGGGGATCTTCTCCAGCGCGTGCATGACCGCGTCGCTCACCGTCCGGGGGAGATCGGGGCGGCGCTCCAGCAGGGCGGGCGGCGGATCCACGATCTGCCGGGACACCACGATTCGCGGCGGGCCGGTGAAGGGCGGCTCGCCCGCCAGCATTTCGTAGGTCACGATCCCCAGGGCGTAGAGATCGCTGCGCGAGTCGATCTCCTCGCCTGCGGCCTGCTCCGGACTCATGTAGGCGGGAGTACCCATCACAGCGCTGGGGCCGGTCGGTCCTTCCCCTCCGTCCACCAGCCGCGCGATCCCGAAATCGGTGAGCAGTGCGCGGGGTGAGTCGGGAGGTCCCTCGAGGATGATGTTCTCGGGCTTGAGATCGCGATGGACGACGCCGGCGCCGGCCGCGGCATCCACCGCATCGGCGATCTGGCTCGCGATGGAGACGGCCACCGGCAGGGGGAGCTGGCGCTCGCGCTGGAGCCGCTGCCGCAGGGTTTCGCCCTCGAGGAAATCCATCACATAGTACAAATGCCCTTCGCACTCACCGGCGCTGTGCACCGCCACAATGTGGGGGTGACGGATCCGCGCGATCAGGCGGGCCTCGGCGAGGAAGCGCGCCGCGAGCGCTCGGTTCACCACCAGCTCGGGATGAATGACCTTCACAGCCACCCGGCGCTCCAGCGCCATATCGGTAGCCAGGAAGACCACCCCCATGCCTCCGCGACCGACTTCGCGCTCCAGCCGGTACTGCCGGCCCAGGGCGCGCTGCATGGTCTCTAGGAGATCAGATTCGGTCACCCGGTCGCCTCGATCACGAGCTGCTTCGGTGGAGAAGCCCCGCCAGGCCCGGGTCGGGAGGCGGGGTCTACTGGTTCGATGCCGAGACGGGCGGCTTCGTTGCGTTCGGCGCCGTCCCGCGGGGTTGTCGCACTCCCCTGGATTGACCCCACGTTGAGGGGGTGCCGGCATTCTCCACCGTCACCCTCCCGGATCCCATCCATGGCGGTTGCGACCCGTGCCTCCTCCGCGCGATCCCCTGCCCCGACCGTCGCCGCGGTGCTGGCACCGGCCGAACGCGCCAGCCTCGACGCCGCCAGCGTGGGATGTTTTGCCGTGTTGCACCGCAGCTCGCTGCCCGACGCGGTGCGGGCGGTTCGGGAGCGCGCCGTGGACGCGGTGGTGCTCTCGGTGGAGCATTGCGCCGACCAGCGGACCGATCTGGTGGACCAGCTGGTCCGGCGCTTCCCCGGCGTCCCCACCGTGGCGCTGGTCACCCGGCATGGCGCCAGGGCCTCCGAGACCCTGCTCCGCCTGGGTGCTACCGGAGTCCGCCAAGTCATCGACGTCACCGCACCCGCGGGGTGGACCCGGCTCCGCCAGATCGTCGCCGAGCCTGCCAGCCGGAGTGCCGCGAGGATTCTCGCGCCCCTCATTACCGCCCTTCCCGAGCTCCCGTCCGACGCGCGGGTCTTCCTCGAGGTTCTGATCCGGAGGGCGCCGGACACGCCGGCGGTCCGGACCCTGGCGGTCCGCCTCGAGGTCAAACCGAGCACCCTGATGTCGCGGTTCACTCGATCGGGGCTTCCCTCCCCCAAGAACTACCTGGCCGCCATCCGGCTGCTCTATGCCGCGCAATACTTCGAGGGTGGCGGCCGCTCGGTGGCCGATGTGGCCTACCGGCTCGACTGCTCTTCACCCCAGAGTTTCGGGAGGACTCTCCGTGCCATGTTAGGGATCACGCCGGGAGAATTCCGCCGGCGATTTCCCTTCCCGACGGCCCTGGAGCGCTTTCTTGCACAGATGGTCGATCCGTATCGGCGGATCTGGGCGGGGTTCCATCCTCTGAAGGGCGCGTTGCGGGAAAAGTCCTCAGCCTTCAGCCATCAGCCTTCAATGACTGCCGAGTCTCCCAGGACAGCATGAGTAGTAGTCAACGCAACAACGGTTAAACCAGACTTCTCAACCGCGGCACGGCCGCCTTGCTCCCGGTCCACCACCACCAGGACGCCGAGGATGCTGCCTCCGGCGCCCCGGATTGCGTCGATCGCCTGAAGGGCGGAGCCCCCGGTGGTGAGCACATCCTCGACCACGACCACCGGATCGCCGGGGGCAAAATTGCCCTCGATGGTCTGGCGAGTGCCGTGCTCCTTGGCGGCCTTTCTGACGCTGAAGGCCTGCACCAGAGGCGGGGCGTCGACGCTGGCCCGCGCGATGGCATACGCCACCGGATCGGCGCCCATGGTGAGTCCGCCCACGCTGACCGGAGCCCAGCCCGCCGCACGGATTGCGCCCAGTCCCAGGACGCCGATGAGTCGCTGGCCTTGGGCGGACATGGTGGTCTTGCGGGCGTCGATGTAGTAGGGGGAGCGCCGGCCGGAGGACAGTACGAAGTCGCCGAATTGCACGGAGCGCTCGCGGAGCAGGGCCGCGAGCGACTCCCCCGGGGTCATTCGCCGCTCCGCCGGAACAGCGACGAGAAGAAGCCTGCCTTCTTGCCGGGAGCGTCGTCGCTGGCGGCGGCGCAGAATGCGTCGGCGAACTCGCTCACGGTCTTCCACCGCTTGGAGAGATCCCGCTCGAGTCCGGTCATCACCGCGCCCTCGACGGCGGGCGGAAACTTGAGGCCCTTGACGGCTTCGTTGAGCGGCACCGGCGACTGGGTCAGCAGCTGCTGAAAGAGCTCACGGGGACTCTTGCCGGGGAAGGGAAGCACCCCGGTCAGCAGGTGGTACGCGATGGTGGCGAGGCTGTAGACGTCGGCCTGCTCACCGACCAGCTCGCCGGAGAGCGCTTCGGGCGCCACGTACTGGAGCGTGCCGACGAAGAAGCCGGCCCGGGTCAGCCGGTCGGCGGGATTGTCTTCGGCGTCCCGGGCGATTCCGAAATCGAGGAGACGCGCGGTTTGGGTCTCGTGGTCGTACATGATGTTTGCGGGCTTGAGATCGCGATGGATGATGCCGGCCCCGTGGGCCACTTCCAGCGCGGTGCCCAGCTGCTGGATGATCCGCGCGGCCACCGGCGGCGCCAGGCGGCCGGCCGCGGTCAGGAACGCCGCGAGCGGCTCTCCCTTGGCCCATTCGAGGGCCAGGTAATACACCCCGTCGGACTCCCCGTACTCGTAGGTCCGGATGATGTATTCGTGATTGATCCGGGCCCCGAATTCCGCCTCGCGCAGGAACCGTTTGACCGCCACCGGATCCTGCGCCATGCGGGGGCGCAGCACCTTGATCGCCGCCTCACCGCGCTCCGGATGCTCGGCGCGGTACACGGTTGCGGTGCCACCCTCGCCCACATGCGAGAGGAGTTTGTATCCGGCCACGGTGCGGCCGACGAGATTATCTTGGCTCATGGGAGGCAGTCCAAACTACTGCCGGGCCGGGGCCCCGAGCAAGCGCCGCGTGCGTCTCTGGCCCACCCCGGGCGTCTCCATTGCGTCTGCCAACCTCTTCCGCGACTCTCGCATGACGATCTCAGCTTCGCACTGGCGCCGTGCACCGGCCTGGCTCCTCGTGGCCGTGGCAGCCTGCGGCGGGCCGCGCCCCCCCGCGGGCGGGGTGGTTCCCACGACCGAGCAGACCCTCACCGATCTGTTCAATCTTCCCGCGCTGTACCAGCGGATGGGCCGGCTGGCCGCCAGCGGGCCGATGCCGTTCGTGGGCACCGTGGTGTTCGTGGCGGGGCGGGGCGACTCGACCATGGCGCGGGTGGGTCTCTCCTTCGAGAATCACGCCTTTGCGTTCCAGCGGGACGGACGGGCCTTCTCGACCCGCTTCCGGGTCGAGTACGCGTTCACTCGTGCGGGCGGGACGCCGGTGCAGGCGGTGCGGGACGAGCTCATTCGGGTCGAATCGTTCGCGGAGACCCAGCGCAACGACGAGAGCGTGATCGTGGAGCAGGGTTTCCTGCTGGCGCCGGGGAACTACACCCTCGCGGTGACGGTGCGCGATCCCGCATCCAACGCGGCCTCGCGGGCCGAGCAGGCGGTCGAGGTGCCCAGCTTCAGCGGCTCC
Organism: Gemmatimonadales bacterium; assembly: GCA_035249765.1. Classification (GTDB taxonomy): domain Bacteria; phylum Gemmatimonadota; class Gemmatimonadetes; order Gemmatimonadales; family GWC2-71-9; genus JABFSM01. The sequence continues at coordinate 4,204 of DATFGC010000394.1, forward strand.
GGCTTCACCGCGCCGATTCTGGTCTACCAGGCCCGGCCCCGGACCGCCATCGCGGACTCGCTCACCATGGTGCTGAACCCCCGGGGCACCGTCGCCAACGGCGGGGGCGATTCACTGGTCATGTACGTGGAGGCGTACCGGCTGAACGGTCCCACCCGGGTGCCGGTCGCGATGCGCGACGAGCGCGACAGCATGGTCTATCAGGGCGAGGTGGCGTTCACCGGCGGGAAGCCCATCGAAGCCCAGGTGGTGCGGCTGGCGTCCGATGCGCCGCCCCTGGGCCAGCTCGCGGTGGTGGTGGGGGAGGGAGCCCAGGCCCGGAAGGTGACGGCGCTGGTCTCCTTCTCCCGAAGCTGGGTGGTGACCAACTATGACAATCTCCTCGCGCTGCTGCGCTACTTCCCCTGGGCTCCCGACCGGCTGAACGCCCTGCGCAACGGGAAGGCCGCCGACCGCCCCCGGCTCTGGCGGGAGTTCTGGGCCGCGACCGATCCCCAGCCGCAGACCCCGGAAAACGAGGCGCTGGACCAGTACTTCACCCGCATCGCCATCGCCAACGAGCGCTTCAAGGACGAGGGCGGGGCAGGGTGGCGGACCGATCGGGGCGAGGTCTACGTGACGCTGGGCGAGCCCGACCAGACCCTGGAAAGCCCCCCGGGCAACGATCAGCGGATCGTGCAGTGGGTCTACAGCACCTATCGGGCGGTAATCACCTTCACCGGCCAGCTGGGCTTCTCCCGGCTCCGGATGACTCCCGCGTCCCGGGCGGAGTTTTCGAGGGCGCGGGCGCAGGTGATGAGACAGGTGCAGTAAACCACGGTGAGCGGTGAGCAGTAAGCGGGAAAGGCCTTTCCCTCTCACCGCTCACCGCTCACCGCTCACCGCTTACCTTTCGCAGATGCACGACCCCCCTCAAATCTTCCTGGTTGACGGTCACGCCCTCATTTATCGCGCCTTCTACGCGCTGATCAGCCGCCCCCTCCGCACCAGCGGGGGAACCAATACGTCGGCGGCATGGGGGGTCGTCAATTTTCTGCTCCGGCTCCAGACCAAGTACCAGCCCGAGTATCTGGTCTGGGTCCTGGACGCCGGGAATTCCTTTCGCACCGAGCGCTATCCCGGGTACAAATCCACCCGCCAGAAGCTCGGAGCCGAGCTGCAGGCCGACTTCGACACCGCGCTCGAGCAGGTGGGCGCCCTGCTGGCGGCGTTTCGCATTCCGGTGCTGGCGATCGAGGGCTACGAGGCCGACGACGTGATCGGCACCGTCGCCCGCCGGGAGGCCGCGGCCGGCCGCCAGGTGGTGATCGTCTCGGGCGACAAGGACTTCTACCAGCTGATCGGGCCCCGGATCGCGCTGCTCAATCCGGGGCGGGGCGGGTCGGCCGGAGTGGAAGAGCACTGGGTCGACGAGCGCAACGCCGCCGAGCGGCTGGGGATTCCGCCCAGCCAGGTGGCCGACTACCTGGAGCTGGTGGGGGACAGCTCCGACAACGTCCCCGGGGTGCGCGGCATCGGCGAAAAGGGCGCGGTGCAGCTGCTGCAGGAATTCGG
>DATFGC010000395.1:0-4130 GCA_035249765.1 Gemmatimonadales bacterium
CGTCCGGCGCTGCTCTTTGCCGACGAGCCGACCGGAGAGCTGGACCTCACCACCGGCCGGCAGGTACTCGATCTCTTCCGCCGGCTCAACCGGGACGGGATGACGATCATCGTGGTCACCCACGACGAGCACCTCGCCGCCGAGGCCTCCCGCGCGGTGCATCTGCTGGACGGGCAGCTGGCCGGCACTTCTTCTGGCTCCCTGGCTCCCTGACTCCCTGGCTCCCTTGCTCCTCTCCCTCGCCTTCCGCCATCTCCTGGTCCGCAAGGGCCGGGCGCTGCTGCTGCTCTTGGGGTATGCCATCGGCGCCGGCGTCATGCTGGTGCTGCTCTCGGTGGGCGAGGCCATGCTGATTCAATCCCGCGACGTGGCGCTGGTGGGCGGCGGCGAAGTCACCGCCCTGCCGGAAGGGATCGATCTCGAAGGGCTCCGCACCGGATCGCAGACCGGGTTGTTCTTCGGAATCGACCGGGCCCGGTTCGTCACCCGCCAGCTCCTGGGCGGCCCCAGACATCAGGGGGTCGTCGCCGGAGTGTCACCGGTGATCGAGCAGAAGCTGGTGTACCTGACCCATGGAGACCGCACCGTCAATCTCCGCGCCGGCGGCGAGATTCCCAGCCGAGCCGCCCAGGTCGGGGCCGGGCTCCGGGTGGCGGAGGGTCGCTGGGAGGATTCCCGCGACGATCTGACCTGGATGAGCCCTTCGCGAGAGGAGCTCTACGACGAGCTGGACCGGTTTCATCTTCCCGAAGGCAATGATTCGACCTGGGGCGAATGGCACTACTTCAATGTGGTGACCGGGCCGGGCGAGTGGTGGTATTTGTCCTTCGTGGTCGGGGGATCAGTGGGTAGTGGTCAGTGGGGCGGTCAGCTCCTGGTGACCCACCACCGCGAGGATGGATCGCTGCGCCGGTACGCCACCGACATTCCCGCTTCTCAAGTGCAGCTGGATACCGCCTCGGCGGACCTGATCCTGGGAGCCAGCAGCGTCCGGCAGCAGGGAGGAGTGTACCGGATCGAGGGCCGGGCGCCGGGACTCCGGTTCGAGCTCGAGCTGACCCCGGCGCCCAACCAGTTCTTCCCCGCGGTCGAGCTCAGGGAACCGGGGCTGCTATCGGGTTACGTGGTTCCCGCCCTCCGGGCGTCGGCCAGCGGGCGCTTCTGCGTGGACGGCGCCTGCCAGGCGGTGCGGGACGGACCCGCGTACCACGACCACAACTGGGGAGTCTGGCGCGGCACTACCTGGGAGTGGGGAATGGGACATGGCGGGAGGGTGAGCCTGCTCTATGGCGGAGTGCTCACCGAGTCGAGGGACACCGCTTCGGGAGCCTCGCCCTTCTTTCTGGCCGTGTTCGACTCGCTCGGGGTGCTGCAGGTCTATCGCTTCAGCAACATCACCCGGCGCGGCTCGATGGTGGCGCGGGGTGGGGGCAGAATCGAGGCGCCGGCTTCGCTGCATCTGGTGGCGCGCCGGGAGTCCGACACGCTGCGGCTCGACATCCGGGTGCTCGATGCCCAGGCCAGCCGTTCGGGCGCCGGTGGATTCGGGCGATGGTTCCTGCAGCTCCGGGGCGAGTTCACCCTGGAAGGGACCGCGGGGGGAACGAGAGTCAGCGAAACGGGGAGGGGGTTTTTCGAGACGTACGTCAAAGCAGGTGAGCGGTAAAGCGGTAAGCGGTGAGCGGTAAGCGGGACCTGCTCTTCCCGCTCACTGCTCACCGCTCACTGCTCACCGTCGGTTAGTTGCCGCCCCAGCGAACCCCGATCGCGATCGGGATCATGTTGGTGTTGCTGCCTTCGGTCGAGATGCTGAGATAGCGTCCCTCGACGAAGAACGACATCCGGCCGCCGCCCCCGAACCGGAGCCCGGCGCCGATGTTGTAGGCGAATTTGGTCTCGCCCTCCCCTTCGACGCTGCCGACCTCGCTCTTCACGTTGAAAAAGCCGATTCCGCCGAGCAGGTAAGGCCGGATCTTGGCGTCCGCGCTGCCGGGGGAGACCACCAGGTCGCCGTTGGCGCCCAGCATCTGAGTCGATCCATCCACGGTGCCATCAAACGAGTGACGGATGTACATGCCATCAATCCGGCCACCCAGCATCCCGTTGGGGCCGGTGATCCCGGCGACTACCTGGCCCAGCCACCCCATCTTGTAGGCATCGGAGAAATCGCCCACGGGGATCGAAAGCCCGCCACCGAATCCCACATAGCCTCTGGCCTGCGCCTGAGCTGGCGCGACGAGGGCCAGAGTAAGCATTCCAGTTCCCAGGAAACCAGCAAGCGTGCGCTTCATGGAGCCTCCTGAAGTGAAAGACGCCCGTTGTGGGTGTCTTGCCAACCGATTCTCTGCGCATCGTAATCTAGTTTCGCGATGTCTTGAGGTGGAGACCCTCCCGGGAAAAGGTGGCTGAAAATAAACCAACATCGGTCGGCGTTCCAAAGCGGTATTTTGAGGCATGACCAGCCCCGCTGAGCCGACCGAATTAAAGACGCTTGCCCGCGATCTGGTGGACACATTTGCGGGGGCCTGGTCCCGGAGCCAACTGGACCGGATACTGTCGGTTTTTACGCCCGACGCGGTCTTCCAGGAGACACCGTTCGCCGACCGGCTGGCCGGGACAGACTCCATCCGGCGCTACTGGAGCGACGTCCCCTATCACCAATCCGAGATCACCGTAACCACCGGAGAGATCTTTACCGTTGGGCCGTGGTTCGCCACCGAGTTCAAATCGGTGTTCCGGCGCCGCCGGACTGGTGAATGGGTGGAGGCCCGGGGCGCTCTGTTCTGCGAGACCCGGGACGGCCTGATCTCGGAAATGCGGATGTACTGGCACCGGAGGCCCTGATTCTCGATAACCGGAATCCATCCCCTCAACCGTCCTACCACGCGGACACCGCAGGTACTCGGCGCTTGTGCGTAAGTGATTATCTGCCAAGCAGTTGACGTGGACAACCGAGTGGCATAAAACTGGATATTGCGCTGGGCGTTCATTCAGTGTCCTTTTGAAATAGCAGTCGGATGTCCGCAGTCCCGGAGGCTCGTATGATGATTCTCCTCGCAGCACTCAGCGCCATGAGCGCCACGCCGGCCCGGGAAGCTCAGGAGCTGGCCAGCGTCGAAAGCAGCCGGCCGGCGGTGCGGCTCTGGATGAGCAACGACCGCCGCTATCGCGAGGGCGACCGGGTCCGGATTCAGGTGGATGCCGACGCCGACGGATACCTCCTGGTACTCAACTACGATCCGCACGGACGCCTGCGGGTGCTTTTCCCGCTCGATCCCCGGGATGACACCCGGATCGAGGCGGGCCGCCGCTACGAGGTCCGCAGCGAGGGGGCCAACGCGGCCTTCCGCGCCGGCGGGGATGGAACCGGATTCGTCTACAGCGCGGTTGCGGAGGAGCCCTGGCGGTTCGACGAGATCGTGCTGGCCGATCGCTGGGACCTTACCCGCCTTGAGGTGGACGGCCGGGCCGACGATCCGGAGCCGGAGATCACCGAGCTGGTGCAGCGGCTCGCCGGTCCCCGCGGCTTCGATTATGACGTGATGGGGTATCGGGTGTACGGAGAGGTCACCCACACCAGCTACAACACCTACGTGTATCCCGCGGGGCCGACTTACATCTACGACGACTACCTCTTCTGCAACAACTGGAGCTGGCGCTATGACGGCTGCCACCGGTGGCCGTACGACAGCTACTGGTCGTTCAGCCTGGGGTATTACCGGCCCTACTACTACAGCCACTACGGTTACTACTCCCCGTACCGGTACCGCTACGGATATGACTACCCCTATGGCTATCCCTATTTCCCGGGCCGGCCTTCCTATCCGTACTTCCCGGTGGGCAAGGCCCCGGTGCTGGTGGGGCGTCCCCGGGGATACACCGTGGTGCCGCGGGGGACTCTGGCTTCCGGCTTCCGGGGCAGTCGAGGCAGCATCGGCAGCGCGGTGACCGGTCCGTCCCGGGGATCCCGAGGCGACGCGCTGGTCCCCGATTCCCGCCCTCGCGCCCGGGGTCCGGCACGTCCGGCCAGGGAAGTGGTGGGCCGGGACCGGAGTGGGCCGACGATCACCTCGAGCACTCCCGTGCCCTCCAGGGCTGCTCCCCCGGCGCGCCGCTCCCGGGGATCGGAA
>DATFGC010000396.1:0-3429 GCA_035249765.1 Gemmatimonadales bacterium
CAGGCTCTCGAACGGCCGCTGCTGCTTGAGCTCTGACTGGAGCTGGGAGGTCATGGAGTGAAAGATAGGTGTGGCAACACTCGCCGTCAAGGGGGAACACCCATTGGAGAATGGGCAATCGGCAATGGCAGCCAGTGCCTATTGCCCACTGCCCACTGCCCATTGCCTTCTCTCAGGGTACCAGTGCCGGCGACGCTCCCATCTGATAGTCCTTCGGAGGTTCCGCGCCCAGCAGGTGCCGCACGAAATAATCCCAGCGGCGCCGCACCATGTAGGGCTCGTTCCCGAAGCCGTGGGTCCGGTTGGGCAGGAGCAGCAGATCGAAATCCTTGTTGGCCTTGATCAGCGCGTCCACCACCTGCATGGTCCCGTAGGGCGGCACGTTGTTGTCCATGGTGCCGTGGGCCAGCAGCAGCTTGCCCTTGAGATTTTTCGCCACCAGCTGGTTGGCCTGATTGTCGTAATTCGTGGTCCCGTCGGAGTTCTTCACCAGCAGTCCCTGCCACTTCTCGGCCCAGTCGTCTTCGTAGAAGGCATTGTCGTGGTTTCCCGCCTGGGACACTCCCACCTTGAAGAAATCGGGATAGTGGAACATCGCCCCTGCGGCGGCGTAGCCCCCGCCCGAGTGGCCGTAGATCCCGGCCCGGTCGAGGTCGATCCAGGAATACCGGCTGCCCAGCTCCTTCATCCCGGCCACCTGATCGGGCAACCCGTTGTCGCCCATGTTGCCGTAGTAGGCCGCGTGGAAAGAGCGGGACCGCATCGGCGTGCCCATCGCATCGATGGAAACCACCACGAAGCCCAGCTCGGCGATCGCCTGGGCATCGCTCCGCGCGGCGGAGAAGCTCCGGCTCCCCACGCTCCCGGTCTGAGGCCCGGGATAGATCCGGTTGATGATGGGATACTTGCGGGTGGAGTCGAAGTCGGTTGGCCGGAACAGGAGTCCGTACAGATCGGTCTTCCCGTCCCGCGCTTTCACGGTGACCGGGATCGGCGGCTTCCACCCGGTGGCGACCAGCCGGGAAATGTCGGCGGTCTCCAGGGTCATGACGGTCTTGCCCAAAGCGTCCCGCAGCAGGCTCACCGGCGGCATATCAGGCTTCGAATAGACGTCCACGAAATAGCGCCCCGAGGGCGATACCGAAATCTGGTGATCGGCGTCTTCGGGCGAGAGCGCCCTGAGCCCGCTGCCGTCGAGCTTGACCCGGTAGAAATGCCGGAAATAGGGATCCCCCGGCTCCCGCCCCGCGCCCAGGAAGAAGACCGTGCGCTCTTTCGGATCCACCCGGAGCACCTGGAGCACGTTCCACTCGCCGCTGGTGACCGGGTTCTTGAGCCGGGCGGTTTCCAGGTCATAGAGGTAGAGGTGGCCCCACTCGGGTCGGTGCCAGTACCAGATGACTTCCCTGGAAGCGGGGAGGAACTTCCAGTTGACCCGGTTGTATCCCGATTCGAAGAAGGTGGGGCTGCTGTCCTGCATCACCTCGCGCACTTCCCCGGTGGCCGCGTCCGCCAGCCGGAGCCAGGCCCGCTTGTGATCCCGGGAGGTAGAGACGAAGGCGAGCTGCGACCCGTCGGGGCTCCATTGCACGTCGCCCCACTCCCCGGGGCCTTCGCAGGCCACGTCGTCGCAGGTGGTGGAGCGGTGCTGGTCGGGCGGCATCTGGAGCCGCACCACCCGGCGCCCGTCCGGGTCGATCACCACCCGTTCGATCATGGTGACGATGCTGTCGCCCGGAAGGGGGTACTTCCACGCCTTGAGGGTCGGGTGCCCCGCCTTGTTCTCCACCAGGTACATCTCGCCCACGTTGCGCTGGTCCTGCTGGTAGGTGGCGATCTTCCTGGAGTCGGGGGACCAGAGCACGATCGGCCGGTCACTGCTCTTCCACCCGGCGTTGTCGGTGGCGTAGCCGTAATCCTTCACCCCGTCGGTGGTGAGCGCGGTCTCCTGCCCGGTCGCGAGGTCCTTCATCCAGAGGTTGTAGTCGCGGATGAAGACCGCGCGTTTCCCGTCCGGTGAGGTCACCGAGTTGCGGGGCGCCTTGGAGGAATCGGCCGGGACACAGGCCGCTCCCGCGGTGTCGCAGGTCCAGCGGCGGCGGCGCAACTCGACGGTGACGGTGGTGAGATCAGGTGAGAGCTCGATTCGGGTGAAGGGCAGCCGCATCGGGTCGATCGTGGTGTCGGCCGAGCGGGCCAGCGCCGCGGCCAGCCGGTCGTGATCGAAGGCTCGAGCCCGGGTCTTCCGCGCCGGATCCACCAGGATGAACTCCGACCCATTCCGGGTGGTGTTGCGGTACCAGAAGCGATCGTCCGGGAGCCAGGTCGGGCTCACCGCCCCGCCCGCCACCAGCGCCATTGTGTTGTACCCCATCAGCCGCTCGGCCCGGGCGTAATCCGCCGCGGTGAGGGCGCGGGGGGACTGGGCGGATAGGGTGGGAGCAAGGGCGAGGACGCCGAGGAAGACCAGCCGCAGTCGCATGGCAACTCTGAAGAGAGGAGGAATAGGCATTGGACAATCGGCACTGGGCGATAGGCAATGGGCAATGGGCGATGGGCAATAGGCAATGGGCAGCAGGCGAACCCAGTGCCTACTGCCCATTCCCCATTCCCTGCTTCAAGTATACCGCTGAACTACAACCGGGTCATACCGGGCGACGGCCCTGGATGACCCGCACCACGATTACGATGAGAGCGATGACCAGCAGGACGTGAATGAAGCCTCCGAGCGCGTATCCGCTGACCAGCCCCAGCAGCCACAGGATGACCAGGATGACCGCGATTGTTTCCAGCATGGGGTATCCTTTCCGCTACAGGTCTGCCTCCATGAATCCGGAGACGTGTCGGGCAGCACCCGGGACGACGTCTCTGTTTGGGGTGACGATATGGTGGCTGCTTTTCAGCACATGGACCGGTTTCTCTACCAGCTCTTCGATCTCGAAGCGAGGCTGCCGGGTTGGCTCCGGCCGCCCTACCGGGGCGCGGTCTTCATCTTCGGGCTGATCCTGGGGTGGCACGGCAAGCTCTTCCTCCTGGCGGTCCTCGCCTCCCTGTTGATCCTGGCCGGGGTCGACGAAGGACTCCGGCTGCTCAGTCTCTTCCTGGGCATTTCGATCCTGGCGGGGGGCGCGGCGGGAGTCGTGTCGGGGGTTTTCGAGCCGCTGGGCCGAACCGGCCGGCTGGGCGAGTGGTTCCGCTGGGTGCTCACCATCTTCGCCTACCTGGCGGTGATCTCCCTGCTGCTTCCGCCGGTGCCGTTTGCCCTTCCCGATCCGATCTTCTTCTGGGCCGCGGGCACCCTTTCCGCCCTGGGCGGGCTCGCGATGGTGTTCACCGATGACCGGGGCAAGAGCCGGCTCCCGCCCCACCAGTTCCGGCTGGTGCGAAACCTGGCCTCGCTCCGGGTGGCGCCGGGACGGATCTGGCAGG
>DATFGC010000397.1:0-27023 GCA_035249765.1 Gemmatimonadales bacterium
CGAGCTGGGTCGCGGTCCGTCCGATCAGCCGTTCGATGGGCTGGCCCAGGAGGCGCTCTCCGGCGCGATTGGCCAGGCGAAGCGCGCTTCCGGAGTCGAAGGCAAACACCGCGACGTCGATCTCTTCCATCACCCGGCGCAGCAGGGCGTCGGCCTCCAGGGCGCCGAGCCGCTGCTCCTTCAGGGTTTCCTGCAGGGCCTTGACTTCCCGGCGCACCGCGCCCAGCACGTCGTCGGTCTCTTCCTCCCGGGCCCGCAGGGTGAAGTGTCCTTCCCGGAGCCCGGCCAGCAGATTGGCGATGACCTGGAGCGGACGAATGACCCGGAGCTGCGCGCTGCGGGCGGCAACCAGCCAGAGAAGGACCAGGCCGCCCAGCACGGTGCCGCGAAGCAGCCCGGACGCGGGAACCAGCCAGAGGAGAATCGTTGCCGCCACCAGCGCCGGCAGCCCGGCGAGGAGGGCGAGCAGGAGGATGCGTCGGTCGTGGCCCAGATTCACGGCAGAAAGGTAAGAGGGAAGACGTAAGACGTGAGAGGTGAGACGGAAACCCCTCTCACGTCTCACGTCTCACGTCTTACGTCTCACGTGTCACATCCCGTAGCGCTGGAGCCGGCGGTACAGGGCACTGCGGGAGAGGCCGAGCGCCTTGGCGGCGAGACTGACGTTGCCGTCGTGGCGCGCCAGCGCCTGGCGGATGGTGTCGCGCTCCAGCTCCTCGAGATTCATGGGGGAGGCGCCGGCGGCTCCGGCGCGCCCGGCGGGCTGCACCAGCGAGAAGTCCGCCGGTTCCAGGCTGTCGAGCCGGGCGAGCAGCACCGCGCGCTCCACCGCATGGTCGAGCTCCCGGACGTTGCCGGGCCAGTCGTAGGCCCGGAGCAGCTGGGCGACCTCGCTGCCGAGCACCGCCCTGGGCTTGCCGTAGCGCGCCGCGTGGCGGCGGAGGAAGTACTGGGCCAGGGGCAGGATGTCTTCGCGGCGCTCCCGGAGCGGCGGGAGGTGCAGCTCGATGGTGTTGAGCCGGAAGAGGAGATCCTCGCGGAAGCGCCCGGCGGCGACTTCGGCGCGCAGGTCGGCATTGGTGGCGGCAATCAGGCGGACGTCGACCCGGCGGGTCTGGGACGAGCCGACCCGCTCGAGCTCGCCGGTCTGGAGGACCCGGAGCAGGCGGGACTGCTGGGCCATGCTGATGTTGGCGATCTCGTCGAGGAAGAGGGTACCGCCGTCGGCAAGCTCGAAGCGTCCGGCCCGGTCGGTCTTGGCGTCGGTGAAGGCGCCCCGTACGTGGCCGAACAGCTCGCTCTCGAACACCCCTTCCGACAGCCCGCCCGCGTTGACCACCACGAGGGAGCGCTCCCGGCGCCGGCTGGCCGCGTGGATCCAGCGGGCCACCACCTCCTTGCCGGTGCCGTGCTCGCCGGTGACCAGGATGTTGGCGTCACTCGGCGCGACCCGCTCCATGAGCTCGAGCACCGGCCGCATCGCCGGAGATTCGGCCACCAGGTCGGGAAGCCCGGTGCGGCGCAGGATCTGGTTTTCCTGCTCCAGCCGCTGGGAGATCCGCAGCGCCCGGGCCAGCTCCACCTGGGTGCGCAGGGTGGTGAGCAGCCGGGCGTTGTCCCAGGGCTTCTCGATGAAATCGCGGGCTCCGAGCCGCATCGCGTCGACCGCCTTGTCCACGCTGCCCCAGGCCGTCATGACGATGACCGGCAGGGTCGGATCGAGGGCGCGGATCCGGGAAAGCAGGTCGAGGCCCTCCCGGCCGGAGGTGGTATCGCGGGTGTAGTTGAGATCGATCAGCGCCGCATCGGCCTGCTCCCGCTCCAGCAGCGCCAATACCCCTTCGGGGACGTGGGCTGTCACGGTGCGATAGCCCTCCGCCTTGAGCAGGAGGCGGAGCGCTTCGACGATGTCGGATTGATCGTCGGCAATCAGGACGAGCGGTGGCGTCAAGGGAGCCAGGGAGCCAGGGAGCCAGAATCTAGCTGCGTAGTTTGCGAAGCAACGTCGACAGCATGCGACCTACCTCCACACTGAGCAACCTCGGACCGGCGAGAGAATCCTCCGATGCGTAGCCAAGTCGCCTGGCGATTTCAAGATGGGTTTCCAGTTCCGCGAGACTCCCCGACGCTATGGAGACATGTCTCCGGAAATCTCCTCTGCTGTGCCTCTCATGCCCTTCCGCGATGTTCGTTGGAATCGAAGCGGCACTCCGCTGTACCTGCGACGCCAATCCAAACCGTTCCTTCGCAGGAAACAGATCGGTCAGTCGGTACGCGATCGTCGTAAGATCCATGGATTTCTGCCACACGATCAGATCACGGTAGTCTCGAATCGCCATGGGACACCTCGGTTCGGGATTCCGGAGTGTGGCACCCGGTGTCAATCAGATCTCAAATCCCTGACCGCTGGCTCCCTGGCTCCCCGGCTCCCTGGCTCCCTACTCCCTCACCACCCAACCGTCCTTCACCTGCACGATCCGGTTGCTGTAGCGGGCATTCTCCTCCGAGTGGGTCACCTGCACGATGGTGGTGCCATCGCGGTTGAGGCCCCGGAACAGCTCCATGATCTCCCGGGCCTGGGCCGAGTGGAGATTGCCGGTGGGCTCGTCCGCCAGGATCAGCCTCGGCTTGGCCACCACCGCCCGGGCCACCCCGACCAGCTGCTGCTGACCGCCGGAGAGCTGGTTGGGATAGAGGTCCTTTTTTCCCACGATCTGGAACCGGTCCAGGATATCGGCCACCATCGCCTGCCGCTCCCCCTTGGGCACGTCGCGATAGGACAGCGGCGTCTCGATGTTCTCGTACACGGTCAGGTCGTCGATCAGGTGGTATTGCTGGAACACGAATCCGATGTATTGCCGGTTGAGCTCGGCCCGCTGCTTGGGCTTGAGCTGATGCACCGGGTGATCCATGAAATCGTAGCCGCCGGTCCAGCCGGCGTCGAGCATGCCCAGGATGCCGAGCAGGGTGGACTTCCCCGCCCCGCTCGGGCCCATCACCGTTACGAACTCCCCTTCCCCGATGGCGAGATCGATCTGGCGCAGCACCCAGGTGCGGGTCGGCCCGGTCTGATAGAATTTTTCGACGTTGGAGAGCTGGATCATGGGTCAGGGAGCCAGGGAGTCAGGGGGCCAGGGAGCCAGGAGTGAGGTGAATGTAACCCCCGGTCTCGCTGCCAGGGACCGGTCAGGAGAACGGGACCCACCGTGCCGGCAGGTCCCGTTGACCGTTCACCGTTGACCGTTGACCGCTCACGCAGCTTCTAGTGATGGACTCCGACTCTCGAGCCGGCCTCCTCCTCCTCCACCACCTTGCCGTCGAACAGCTTGACTTCCCGGTCGGCCCACTTCGCGTACCGGGGATCGTGGGTGACCATGCAGATGGTCGCGCCGCCCCGGTGCAGCTCGCGGAGCAGCTCCATCACCGCTTCGCCGTTCTGGGAATCGAGGTTTCCGGTCGGCTCGTCGGCCAGGAGAATGGCCGGCTCGCCCGCCACCGCCCGCGCGACCGCGACCCGCTGCTGCTGACCGCCGGAGAGCTGGGAGGGATAGTGCTTCATCCGGTGGGCCATGCCGACCCGCTCCAGCGCGCTGGTCACCCGCTGCTGCCGCTCCGACGAGGGCATGCCCCGGTAGGTGAGCGGCAGCTCCACGTTCTCGTACACGGTGAGGTCGCCGATCAGGTTGAAGGCCTGGAAGATGAACCCGATCTGCCGGTTCCGGACCCGGGCCCGCTCCGACGGCGTCAGGCTCTCCACCGAATGCCCGGCCAGCGTGTACGACCCTCCGCTCGGCGTGTCGAGCAGGCCCAGGATCGAGAGGAGCGTGGTCTTGCCGCAGCCCGACGGGCCGGAGATCGAGACGTACTCCCCTTTCATGAGCTGGAGATGGATGTCCGCGAGGGCATGGGTCTCCAGCTCGTCGGTGAGGAAGACCTTCTTGATGCCGTCGAGCTTGATGAGGGTTTCGCCGGGGGCGGTCGACATGTGCAGTTCCTTCGTTAGGGAGTCAGGGAGCCGGGGAGCCGGGGAGCCAGAAGGCCTCAGGGAACTGCTGGCTCCCTGACTCCCTGGCTCCCTGGCTCCCTATTTGATTCTCACTCGCGCAACATTGTCCCACCGCGACATATCGCTCAGAATCACGATGTCGCCGGGGGCGAGGCCTTCCTTGATTTCCACGCTGTTGACCGAGGTCCGGCCCAGCCGAACCGTCACCCGCTCGGCGTACTTGCCGCCCTCGACCAGCTTGAAGATCCCGATCGGCGCGTCGCTCTGGCCGTAGGGCGGACGCCCGGTGAAAAGGACGTTCTTCATCCGGGCGATCTCGATCACCCCGTCCACGCTCAGGTCGGGCCGGGCTCCGGCCGGTGGGGTGCCGTCGAGGGCCACGTCCACCGTCACGGTTCCGTTCACGGAGGACGGGTCACTCCGTACGACGTGCCCAGGCGCAATACCGTTGCGTGTGTCGATCAGGGCCTTCTGCCCGATCGCCACGTCCCGGGCCTGGACCTCGGGGATCCGGAGCACCGCCTTGAGCCGGAGCGGGGTGGGGACCACCTTGGCCAGGGTCGCCCCGGCCTGGGCGTACTGGCCCACCTCCAGGGGGAGCTCGGACAGCACCCCCTTGGCGCCGGCCCGCACCACCATGGAAGCTTTGAGTCCGTGCTGGAACGCCGTGATGGAACGGAGCCGGGCGACCTGCTCCTCCTGCACCCGGATCTGCTCGTTGATGGTGGCGGTGAGAATCCGGAGCCGCTCCTCTTCGAACTCGACCTGCTTCCCCAGCGCGTCGGCCCGCTCCTGAGCCTGCTGCTGATCCAGGGGGATGATCAGCCCCTGCTTGAGCAGCTCGGCCCCCGATTCGGCCCGCCGCTTGGCGTCGAGCCACTGGGACCGCAGGTTGGCGACCTGGGACGCCTGGCTCAGCCGGTTGCTGGCCAGCGTGGTCCGGAGCTGCACCAGCTGCGATTCCGCTTCGGTGAGCGCGCGGTCGGCGTTGAGGGTCTGGATCTCGACGTCGGGATTGACCAGCTCCATCAGCACCGTGCCGGGCTCGACCGACACCCCGGGGAGCAGGTGCTTCTTCTCCACCCGGCCGGCGGTGACCGCGGTGATCCAGCGGATGTCCTCGGGCACCAGCGTCCCCGGTCCCCGCACCTCGAGCACCATCTCGCCCCGCTCGACCGTATCCAGGTAGATCGTGCCCAGCTCGACCGTGGGCGAAGCGGGCTTGAGACTCATCAACGCAATGGTCACGGCGACCAGGCCGGCGATGCCTCCACCGACCAGGATCCACTTTTTCCGGTTTTTCTGGGGCTCGCGCTTGATGTCCATAGAACTCCAGCTATCAGCTATCAGCCATCAGCCATCAGTCAGGTCTAAGGGAAGTTACGTGCCGCTGATTCTGGCTTCGTAACAGTTTATGTAGTAACAACTTAGGTCTGACGATACCGGTCGGGAGTGTTCGGCCATGGGATAGAGTCGTCCCACGACCGAACACTCGAGGATGGGGTTGTGGCCGGTTGCCTGTTGCCGCCTCACCGAATCGATTCGGCCGAGCTGCGCGCCGGCTTGGTGCAGGCGGGCCAGGGACGGGGCTCGCCGCTGCTGGTCGGCGCCATCACCCGCTGGTCGCGCGGAACGGTGACCGGATCCTCCGAGGCGAGGTAGGCCAGCATGGCGGTGAGGGTGGCGTTCCGGCGGAGGTTGGCGGCGATCGCCTTGTCGAAGGTGTCGAGCCCGGTGTGCCAGGTGTAGCTGCCGTAGTCGGCGCCTTCGGAGCCCAGCCCGAATCCGGGAGCGCCATAACACGCAAAGGCGGCGTTGTCGGACCCGCCGCCGGCCGGAGTCCCCGGAAAACTGAAGGAAATGCCGCTACTGAGCTCACTCGGCAGCCGGCTCGCCCACGCCGCGAGGTGGGAGCCCGCGCCAGTCAGACCGGCCGCACCGACACTGGCGATCCGTCCGGTCCCGTTGTCCTGATTGAACAGCGCTTGCAGACCCCGGACGATCTCGGGGTGATCTTCGGCAAAGGCCCGGGATCCGACCAGTCCATTCTCCTCGCTGTTCCAGTGCCCGACCAGGATGGTCCGCTTCGGGCGCGGGTAGGCGGCCTTCAGGATCCGCATCGCCTCGAGCATGATGATCGTACCGGTGCCGTTGTCGGTCGTCCCCGAGGCGCCGTCCCAGGAATCGAAGTGTGCCGAGAGCATGACGTACTCTCCGGGCTTCTCCGAGCCCCTGATCTCGGCGATCACATTGAACACCGGGATCTCGCCCAGCGCTTCCGATTCCGCGGTGACCCGGACCACCGGCCCCTGGTTCCGCTCGGTGAGCCGGAACACCAGCCCGTAATCCTCGCAGGAGAGCGCCACGGTGGGCACGGTCCTGGTCTGGGCCTGGAAGATCCGGGTGGCACCCCAGCCGCCGGTCCAGGTCGAGGTGATTGCGCCCAGCGCGCCGGCGTCCTCGAGCCGCTTGGCCAGTGCCTTTGACGCCACCCCGAAGCCGAGTCCCCGCCGGGCCGGCCACGCCGCGATCAGTGCGGCCCGCTCCTGCACCAGCGCCGCATAGGCGTCCGCGCCCGCCCATTGCCGGTAGCTCGAGTCCGGACGACAGGAGATTTGGGGCATCGAGGCCAGCACGAATTTTCCCTTGACGTTGGGGAGCCAGGCGGCGAACGCCACCGAGTCGCCCGGATCCGCCAGGATGACGGTGCCGCCCTGCACCGGCCGGCCCTTCGTCCCCGGGCTCCAGGCCAGCATGGTTCCCTGGAGGCTCCGCACTCTGGGCGCCATGAGATCGATGTGCGACGGACCCCGTCTCCACCCCGCCCAGGTTCCGTACCGCTCGCTCCGGGCCGGGATGCCCCACCGGGAATAGATCCCCGTGATCCACTCCTGCCCGCGCAGCGAATTCGGGGTTCCGGTGAGCCGGGGACCGATCGAGTCGGAGAGCACCTGCAGCAGGGTCATCGCCTGCGAATTGCGCATGCCCTCGTTCCACATCGCTTTGAGCACGGGATCGTCGGTGGGAAACGTCTGGGCCGCGAGCGCCGGCGACACCCCAAGTGCCGCGGCGCAAAGAAGCATTCGTCGCATGGAATTTCTAGTCGGTGTGAAAGGTTTCTCCGCTTCGGGCAATCTCGCGCAGCACCGGCGCGGGGGTAAAGCGGGGCCCGTGGGCCAGCGCGAGCCCTTCCAGGATCCGGACGACCTCGGCGGCGCCCAGAGTGTCCATGTAGCGGAGCGGCCCCCCGCGAAACGGCGGATACCCGATGCCGAAGATCGCCCCGATGTCACCGTCGCGGGCCGAACGAACCACTCCTTCCGCCGCGGCCAGGGCCGCCTCGTTCAGCATGATGTACACCAGGCGCCGCTCGACCTCCGCCTTGTCCACCGAGGCGAGGGGGCGAACCCCGAGCAGGCGGTAGGCCTCGGGATCGGGATCGGTCTTGTGACCGTCGTGGTAGGCATAGAAACCCCTGCCCGCCTTCCGCCCCAGCCGGCCGGCCTCCACCATCTTCGCGATGCCGGATCCGGGAGTCATCCGGTCGCCGAAGGCCGCGTGCATGACCCCGCTGGCCTTGACCGCCACGTCGATCCCCACCTCGTCGAGCAGCGCGATCGGTCCGACCGGGAACCCGAACCGGGTCATCGCGCGATCGATCACCTCGATCGGGGTCCCTTCGGCCAGCAGGAGCCCGGCTTCATTGAGGTACGGTGACAGGATCCGGTTGACCCAGAACCCGGGACGGTCCTGCACCACGATCACGGTCTTGCCCATCCGCCGCCCGAACCGCACCGCGGTGGCGATGGCATCGGGGGTGGTGCGGTCGGTCGGAATCACCTCGAGCAGCGGCATCTTCTCGACCGGCGAGAAGAAATGCATCCCGAGCATTCGTTCCGGATGCCGGGCGCCCTCGGCGATGCTGGCAATCGGGATGGTGGAGGTGTTGCTGGCCACCACCGCCCGCTCGGGGACCACCTGCTCGACCTCGGCCATGACCGCGCGCTTCACGTCGAGGTCCTCGAAGACCGCCTCGATCACCACCTCGGCGCGCTCGAATCCCTGCCAGCTCCCGGTTCCCGAAAGCAGCGCCGATTTCCGCTCGAATTCGTGCCGGGTGATCCGCCGTCGGGTGAGCTGTCCCTTGAGGATGTCCAGCGCGGCCTTGAGCCCCTTCCCCACCCGGGGCAGGTCGGCGTCCTTGAGCCGCACCTCGACGCCGGCCTGCGACACCGCGGTTCCCGCGATCCCCGCGCCCATGAACCCCGACCCCACCACCCCGAGCCGCGCCACCGGCCGGGCTGCCCCGCTGCCCGGGGCGATCCCGTCGTCCTTCTTGAGCGCGGTGGTGGCAAAGAAAATCCGGACCAGGTTGCGCGACACCGGCCCGACCGCCAGCTCCCCGAACAGCTCCGCCTCACGCCGGAGGCCCGCATCCCTGCCGCGATTGAATCCGGTCCGGATCGCCTCGATCGCGGCCAGCGGCGCGGGATAGTGACCCCCGGTCTTCTTGAGCATGCTCCTCCGCGCCAGCCGAAAGACCAGCGCGCGCCCGAGAGGATTCCGCTCCAGCAGCAGGCTGCCCCGCCGGGGACGAAAGGGCACCCCTTCGCGGGCGATCCGGTCGGCGGCCAGCAGCGCCGTCGCCCGGAGAATGCTCGGGGGGACCAGCTCATCCACCAGGCCGAGCTTGAACGCTTTGGCGGCGCGTTCGGTCTTGCCGGCGAGGATGATGTCGAGGGCGGCGCGCACCCCGATCAGGCGGGGAAGCCGCTGACACCCGCCGGCGCCGGGAAGGATGCCGATCTGGACTTCGGGCAGTCCGATGACCGTCTTGGGGGCATCGGTCGCGATCCGCCACGAGCAGGCCAGGGAAAGCTCGCACCCGAGGCCCACGCACCCGCCATGAATGGCTACCACGATCGGCTTGGGGAAGCGCTCCAGGCGGCCGATCATTTCCTGCCCCGCCCGGGCCATCGCGGCGCCCTCTTCCGCCGAGCTGATCCGGGTGAACTCCTGGATATCCGCGCCGGCGACAAAGTTCTCGGCTTTGCCTGATATGAGGACGACGGCGCGCGCCCCGGCGTCGTCCGCGATCTGCCGGAGCAACGCCTCGAACTCCTCGATGATCGAGGTGCCCAGCATGTTCACCGACTCGCCCGGCACATCGAGGGTGAGGACGGCGATTCCGTCCGTCTGGCTTAATGAGAAGGCTGTCATTCTGTTTGAGTGGTCAGTGATCCGTGGTCAGTGGTCAGGGAACTTCCCCGACGACGCTGACCACTGACCCCTGACCACTGATCCCTTCTCATACGCGCTCCAGCACCATCGCCAGCCCCATCCCCCCCTGGGCGCAGATCGAGATCAGCCCGAACTGGACCTCGCGCCGCTGCATCTCGTTGGCAAGCGTAGTGACCAGCCGGGCGCCGGTAGCTCCGAACGGGTGGCCAATGGCGATGGAGCCGCCCATGACGTTGGTGCGGGACCAGTCCACTTCGCCCACCGGCGCGGGCCGGCCCAGTTTTTCGGCCCAGGCCCGGGAACCCCATGCCTGCACATTGGAGAGCACCTGGGCGGCGAAGGCCTCATGGATTTCCACCAGCCCCAGATCCTTCCAGGTGATGCCGGCCCGGTCCAGGGCCCGGGGCACCGCGTAGGCCGGCCCCATCAGGAGCTGCCAGCCCGGGTCCACCGCCGCGACCGCGTAACTCCGGATGGTGGCCAGCGGCCGGTATCCCAGCGCGCGCGCCTTGTCCTCGGACATGAGCAGAACGGCCGCGGCGCCATCGGTGAGCGGCGAGGCGTTGCCGGCGGTCACCGACCCGTAGCGGCGGTCGAACACCGGCTTGAGCTGGGCCAGCGCTTCGAGACTGGTGTCGTTCCGGATCCCGTTGTCGCTGGCCTGGACTTGATCCATCCCGGGCCCGCCGAACCAGGGGGCGATCTCGGCGGTCAGCCGGCCGTCGGCCGTGCCGGCGGCGGCCCGCTGGTGACTCATCAGGGCGATCCGGTCCTGGGCATCGCGCGAGATCCCGTTTTCCTTGGCCATCTTCTCGGCCGACTGCCCCATGGATTCGCCGGTCGACGGCTCCGCGATCGCGGGCGTGACCGGCACCAGGTCCCTGAGCCGGACCTTGGAAAACACCCCGAGCCGCTGGCCCAGGGATTTGGCCTTGCTGGCGGCCACCAGGGTCTGGCTCATGGCGCGGGAGTGCAGGATGGGAATATCGGACAGCGACTCGACCCCTCCCGCCAGCACCACGTCGGCATTGCCCAGGTAGATCTGATCGTGCGCGTTGGTGATGGCCTGCCCCGCCGAAGCGCAGGCGCGGTTCAGGGTGTAGGCCGGGATGGTTCGGGGGAACTGGGGCAGCAGGGAGACTTCCCGGGCTACGTTCGGGGCCAGCACCGAGGGGACGACTTGTCCGAAGACGATCTCGTCCACCTCGCGACCGTCGAGATTGCTGCGGTAGAGCAGCTCCCGCGCCACCTGGCGGGCCATCTGCACCGCCGAGGCATCACGGAGAACCGTACCGCTTCGAGCGAAGGGGGTGCGCAGGCCGGCCACGATGACCGGCCGACGGCGGGAAGAAAACAGGTCGAGGCTCAGGTCCGGTTACTTTCGATGCGCCAGCACGCTCGCCATCGCGCTCCAGCGCGCGTCGTCTACCGCTTCCACCACCTCGCGCCCGTGCACCACCACCAGCGGCAGCACCAGTCGCAGCAGCTCACCGGAGCGGAGCAAATGGGCGTCATTGGAAGGGCCCCAGCCGAAGGCCTTCTGGGCTTCCAGGAAGGTCTCCAGGAAGAGCAGCCCTCCCGGGGCCACCGCGTTCACGATATCGGGCATGCGGGCCCGGTCGAGATAATTGAAGACCAGCACGGCATCATAGGGCCCGCCATCCGGCAGGCTCCTGGAGATGTCCGCCTGGACCCACTTGACCTCGAGGCCCCTGGATTTGGCCTCCTTGCGCCCGATCTCCAGGCTGGCCGCGTCCTTGTCCACCGCGGTCACCTTGGCGCCCAGGGACGCGGCCGCGAGGGCATGCCGGCCCGGTCCGCAGGCCAGGTCGAGCACACGGCTCCCGGCGCGGATCCTGTGAGCATGCCACGCAAACCAGCTGCTGGGGCGTTCGAGTTCGGTCACGTCGGGAGAGTCGGAGTAAACTCCTAGCACATGACTCCTTCGGTTCGCGCGTCGCTCGGCAACCTGAGCGCCGGATACTTTGACCTGCTGGTCATCGGTGGCGGCATCACGGGCGCCGGTGTCGCGCGAGAGGCCAGCCTGCGAGGCCTCAAGACGGCCCTGGTGGAGGCGCAGGACTTCGGCGAAGGGACCAGCTCGCGGTCGAGCCGCCTCATTCATGGCGGACTTCGCTACCTCGAGCAGGGCCGGCTCCGCCTGGTGTTCGAGGCTCAGCGGGAGCGGGCGATCCTGCTCCGCCTCGCCCCCCACCTGGTCCGGCCCCTCCCCTTCCTGCTCCCCGTTTTCCGGGGCGACCGGGTGCCCCGCTGGAAAGTGGCCGCGGGACTGACCCTGTACGACCTCCTGGCCGCGGGGGGTAATGTGCGCCGCCACAGGACGCTCGGCAAGCGAGCCCTGCTCGAAGCCGAGCCTTTGTTACGGGAGCGCGGCTTGACAGGAGGGGGTCTTTACTATGACGCCCAGTGCGACGACGCGCGCCTCACCGTCGCCACCGTGCGGGCCGCGCTCCAGCACGGGGCCCGGGCGGCGAATCATCTGCGGGTGACCGGGCTGATCCGGACGGTGGCCGGAATGACCGGGGCTTACCTCCGCGATGAGCTGACCGGCGAGACCGGGGAGGTCCGGGCCCACCTGGTCGTGAACGCCACCGGGCCCTGGGCCGATGACATCCGGCGGATGGAGGATCCCCGTGTCCCGCCGCTGCTCCGACCCACCAAGGGGGCCCACGTGATGGTGCCCCGGGCCCGGATCGGCCACCGGCACGCCATCATCTTCACCAGCGCAGTGGACGGCCGGGTCATGTTCGTGCTTCCCTGGGGCGAATGGACCTACATCGGGACCACCGACACCGATACCACCGAGCCTCCGGACCAGGTCGCCGCGGACGGGGCCGATGTCACCTACCTGTTGCGATCCGCCAATGCGCTCTTCCCCACCGCCCGCCTGACTCCCGAGGATGTCATCGCGACCTGGGCCGGCCTGCGCCCCCTCCTGGCGGCCGACCCGGCGGCGGCGGCTTCCACCATCTCCCGGGAGCACCGGATCGTCCGGGGCCGGCGGGGGGTCCTCACCATCGTGGGCGGCAAGCTGACCACCTGGAGGAGCATGGCGGCGGAGCTGGTGGATCAGGTCGAAAAGATTCTCGGCCACGAGCACCACGGCCGGGGCAGGGCCTTGAGCCGGGTGGAACCCCTTCCCGGGGGCGAGGCCGCCATGACTGACGGATTTCGCGCCGAAGGGCTGGAGCTCGGACTTCCGGCCCCTACGGTCGATCATCTGTTGGAGCACTTCGGCGCCGAAACACCGGCCATCTATGCCCTCTGCCGGGAACAGCACGCCTTGCGGGCCCCGATCCACGACGCCCACCCAGCCATAGCGGCGGAAGTGGTCCATGCGGTCCGGAGAGAGCTGGCACGGCGAATAGACGATGTCCTCTCCCGCCGGCTTCACCTCACTACCGAAACCGCCGACCTGGGCGCCTCGGCGATCCAACCGGTCTCCGAAATCATGGCGCGAGAGCTGGGATGGACGCCGGAAAACACCGTAAGGGAGATCGAACTCGCCCGCGCCGCTCTGCTCGCTGGAAGCCGGTGGCGAGGATTATCTTGGGGGGATGGAGCGCTCAGTGGATCCGAACGTATTTGAAACCGCAAACGCCGGCTTTGCCCAGGCGCTGTACGAGGACTTTCTTCGCGACCCCGAATCGGTCGGTCCGGAATGGCGCCGGCTGTTCGAAAGCGGGAGGGTGGGCGAGCTCCCCGCCCAAAAAGGCGACGGCAACGGGGCGGCTGGACGGCTGGACGGCTCGACGGCTGGAACTGAGACGGCTGGTGAGAAGCCGTCACCAGCCGACCAGCCAACCAGCCGTCCAGCCGACCTGATCAAAGGCCCCGCCGCCCGCCTCGTTCAGAACATGAACGAGAGCCTCACCGTCCCGACCGCTACCACCTTCCGCGAAATCCCGGTTCGACAGCTGGAGACCTCCCGGGCTCGTTTCAACGCCGCCCTCAAGGCGGCCGGCCGCCCCGAGAAAGCGTCGTTCACTCATTTCATCGCCTGGGCCCTGGTGCAGGCGGCTAAGCAGCATCCGGTGATGGGCCATTCATTCGCGATGATCGAGGACGCCCCGCACCGGGTTACTCCCGATGGCATTCATCTGGGACTGGCGGTGGACGTGGAGCGCAAGGATGGGAGTCGCGGTCTGGTCGTTCCGGTGCTCAAGCACGCCGAGACGATGGGCTACGCCGAATTCCAGGCGGCATACGACGGCCTGGTGGACAAGGCGCGCGGCAACAAGCTGATGCCGGACGCCTTCACGGGCGGGACCATGACGCTCACCAATCCCGGCGGGCTCGGCACCGTGGCTTCGGTACCCCGGCTGATGGCCGGTCAGGGCAGCATTATCGCGGTCGGGGCGATCGGATACCCCCCCGAGTTCGCGGGCGCCTCCCCCGACACGGTGGCCCAGCTCGGACTCAGCAAGGTGATGACCATCACCAGCACCTACGATCATCGGGTGATCCAGGGTGCCGAGTCGGGCGAGTTTCTCCGAACCGTTGAGCACCTCCTGTCCGGCGGGGACGGATTCTACGAGGGCATCTTTGCAGCCTTCGGACAGGGGGCTGGGGATTCGGGGTTGGGGATTGGGGTGGCGGCACTGAAACCCGCCGCCGGGGTGCTCCCCAGTCCCCAAGTCCCAACCCCCAACCCCCAGCTGGAGCACGTCGCCGCGGCGATGGCCCTGGTAAAGGCCCACCGGACCCACGGCCACCTCGCGGCGCGGCTCGACCCGCTGGGCAGCGCCCCGGTAGGCGACCCGGCGCTCGATCCCGCTTCGCTCGGACTCACCCCCGAGATCATGAGCACCGTTCCCGCCGTGATTCTCCGGGTCGCGGTGCCGGGAAATACCCTCGCGGAAGTGCTGCCCAATCTCCAGGCCACCTACTGCGGCACCATCGCGTACGAAGTCGAGCATGTCAGCGACCATGCTCAGCGGGTCTGGCTCCGCCAGGCCATTGAATCGGGGGCTCACCGCAAGCCGATGTCGAAGGAAGACCGGCTTGCGCTGCTCGAGCGCCTCATCGCGGTCGAGACCTTCGAGCGCTTTCTTCACAAGGCGTACCTGGGACAGAAGCGGTTTTCCATCGAAGGGGTGGACCTGCTGGTTCCCATGCTGGATCTGGTGCTCGAGTTCTCGGCCGAGCGCGGCGCCCGTGAAGTGGTGGTGGGGATGGCCCACCGCGGCCGGCTGAACGTGCTGACCCACAACGTCTGCCGTCCCGAGGTCACCATTTTCGCGGAATTCGAGGGCGGAAAGAAAGTCGACGGGGACTCCTCCAGCGAGGACGGCACCGGCGACGTCAAGTACCATCACGGGGCCGAGGGGGTCTACAAGGCCCGGTCGGGCAAGGCCATCACCGTCGCCCTGGCCCACAACCCCAGTCATCTCGAATTTGTCGGTCCGGTCGTGGACGGCAGGGCGCGGGCGCGGCAGACTCAGCGCCAGGGACGGGAAGCCTTCCACGATCCCTCGGTGGCGGTGCCGGTGGTCATCCACGGCGACGCGGCGTTCGCCGGACAGGGCGTGGTCGCGGAGACCCTCAACCTCGGCGCGCTGCCGGGGTACCGGGTGGGCGGCACCGTGCATCTCATCACCAACAACCAGGTCGGCTTCACCACCGACGTGCAGGACGCGCGCTCGACCCGGCACGCCAGCGACCTGGCCAAGGGATTCGACATCCCGATCATTCACGTCAATGCCGACGATGCCGAAGCCTGCCTGGCCGCGACCCGTCTGGCGGTGATGTACCGGGAGGAGTTCCACCGTGACGTGCTGATCGACCTGGTGGGCTACCGGCGCTGGGGACACAACGAGGCCGACGAGCCGGCCTACACCCAGCCGGTCATGTACGAGCGGATTCGCTCCCACCCCTCGGCGCGGGAGCTCTATGCCACCGCGCTGGTGCAGGACGGCGTGCTCAGCGCTGAAGAGGCCGAGGCGCGCTATAGCAAGGCGTACGAGCGGCTGGTGGAGATCCAGCAGGGCTTCAAGGCCAGTGCCGCCAAGGCGGCTCCCGCACAGCCGGCGCCGTCCAAGCTGGTGCCGGGCGAGACCGTGCCAACCGCGGTGCCGGAACAACAGCTGATCGCCCTCAACGAGCAGCTGCTTGCGGTGCCGGCGGGCTTCACCCCCAATCCCAAGCTGATGCGGCAGCTGGAGCGGCGCCGTACGGCGCTGGGGCCGGAAGGCGGGATCGACTGGGGCCATGCCGAGGCGCTGGCGCTGGCCTCGCTGCTGACCGAAGGGGTGCCGATCCGGCTCACCGGACAGGATACCGAGCGGGGTACTTTCAGCCATCGGCATTTCGTCCTGCACGACGCCGGTACCGGCGAGACCCTCACCCCGATCCAGCGGCTGCCCGGTGCGCTCGCGGCCTTCGAGGTCTGGAACAGCCCGCTGTCGGAGCTGGCGACGCTGGGCTTCGAATACGGGTACGCCACCGCCGCGTCGGACTCGCTGGTGCTGTGGGAGGCCCAGTACGGCGACTTCATCAACGGCGCTCAGGTCATCGTGGACCAGTTCATGGCCGCCGGACTCTCCAAATGGGGCGTCACCAACCGGCTCACCCTGCTGCTCCCCCACGGGTACGAGGGCGCGGGTCCGGAGCATTCCAGCGCGAGGGTGGAGCGGTTTCTTCAGCTCGCCGCGGAGGGAAACATCCGGGTGGCCAACTGCACCACGCCCGCGCAGTATTTCCACCTGCTCCGCCGTCAGGCCCGGCGCAATCGGGTCCGGCCGCTGGTGATCTTCACCCCGAAGAGCCTGCTCCGACTCCCCCAGGCGGCTTCGAGCCTCTCCGATCTGACCGCCGGGACTTTCCAGCCGGTCATCGACGATGCCGACGCCGGGGTGCAGCAACGCGCCGGCTCGGTGACCCGGGTGGTACTCTGCACCGGAAAGATCTTCTACGACCTGCTGGCCGAAGCCGGCAAGCTGGGTGACCAGCGTCCCGCGCTGGTCCGGATCGAGGGGCTCTATACCTTCCCCGAGGACGCCCTTCGCGCGGTGCTGGCGAAATACCCGGCTGCGAAAGAACTCGTCTGGACCCAGGAAGAGCCTCGCAACATGGGGGCGTGGTCCTACATCTCCCCTCGGCTCCTGCCGCTGCTGTCCAGCGGAGCCGAGCTCAGGTACGTTGGACGGCCAGAACGGGCCAGCCCGGCCGAAGGCTATCCGGCGGCCCATGCGGCTGAGCAGAGCAGGATTGTGAGGGAGGGACTGGGGAGCCAGGGAGCCAGGGAGCCAGGTTAGCGAAGAGCGAGTGGTGAAGAGGGAATGGGGCGGTCCTGGCGCGCAGGCGGTACGGGTGAGAAACCGGCTCAGGGTCCTGCGGGCCGAGCGGGGCTGCTCGCAGACCGACCTCGGCGACCGGGTCGGATTGTCGCGGCAGGCGGTCACCGCCATCGAGACCGGAAAATTCGATCCCAGCCTCCCGCTCGCGCTCAAGATTGCCCGGGTGTTCGGCCAGCAGGTGGAGGAGATCTTCTTCCTCGATCCAGATAATCCGCCAGCCGCAGGGAAAGGGCCACCGCCGTAAGCGTCGGGTTGGCAACGCCGGCCGACGGAAAGACCGACGCTCCGGTGACGAACAGATTTTCGAGCTGGTGGACTCGTCCGGCCGGATCTACCACGCCATGCCGGGGGTCGAGCGACATCCGGGTCGTGCCGGCATGGTGATGCACCGCCGTCTCGAGCGGCTCCGGCTCCGACGGAACCAGCCGGCCAACCCCCGATTCCTCGATTTCTCTGATGAACGCGGTGCGGACGCGCCGGCGCCGCTCCTCGTCCTCCGCGTGCCAGTGCCACCGGAGCTCCGGGCGCGGCAGACCCACCGCGTCGAGCCGGCCGGAGAGGACGACGCGATTGTCCCGATGGGCAGCCTGCTCCAGGTCGAGCTGGACCCGGACTCCCGCCTTGCGAAGCGATGTCGTGGCCCGATAGCCCCGGCGCGCGAGATTCCCGAGCAGGCGCCGAAGACCTCTCAGCGGGACGAGACGCCTCGCCACGCTCCGAAGTCCCGGCAAGCGGAGCGCGGCGGGATCAATGTCGTGGAGCAGCCTGATACTGGCATTGAGCAGCCCTTCGGCTCGCAGCACATCGGGGGAGAGACCGAGCCGTCCGGTGACCGCTCCGAACTCGGTCGGCCGGGGACCGAAGAAGCCGGCCGGAGACATGGCTGCGGGGTCGCGCGTCACCAGCCGGAGCGACTGGTCCACCGGGTGCTCCATGAAGCCCCGGCCGAGCCAGTCCCCGGGATCGAGGCCAAAGGGGGCCTCGCGTCCCAGAATCAGCAGCAGCCTGGCATTCTCGATCGCGCCCGCCGCGAGGACGACGCGGCCGGCACGAACCGTTCCCGACCGGCCGGACAACGTGGCCCAGCGCAGGGCGGAGATCCGCTCGCCCTGGAGCTCGAATCCGGTGACCGTCGCGCCCTCCACCAGGGTCACACCGGGGAGTCGCTCGAGTGCCCCGGGCAGCGCGGAGGTGAAGCGCGCCGCGGCGCCGAGCTGGTACACGCTCTGGGTGATTCCGCCGGCGGTCAATGCGAGCGGCCGGGCCTCCTCCGTCGCCCAGGCCATCGCGCGGTAGTCGAACGGCCCGAGCCCGCACACCGCCTGGGCCGCCCGGTAATACGGCTCGAGGTCGGCGAACCCAAAAGGCCACCCGGATCCGGGCAGGGCCTCGCGGTGCTCGAAGTCGATCGGGTCGAGCGGCACATACTTCGCAAAGGCTTCGCCGCCAAGGTAGGTGTTCCAGATGGCGGCGGTCCCTCCGACGGCTCGGCAGCGGGACACCCGGAGGTCGGGATAGGGATCGACCGCCGAGGTCCCGGCATTCAGATCCTGCGATTCCGAAATGCTGGGGATTCCGCCACTTTCGAGCAGGGTGCAGGCCAGCCCCCTGGCGGCCAGCTCGTGCGCCAGCGCCAGGCCGGCGGGACCGCCTCCGACGATGCACAGGTCGGCTTCGAGCGCGCCGTGATCGCGCAGGGTCGTGGCGTCAAGGCGCACGGTGAGGCCATGGTGTGGGAGGGGAACAAGTTATCGACCTGAACGGGGAGTGGGTATGTCGAGTCGAAAGCTCTTGATCGTCGGGGTCGACGCGGCCAGCCCGACCTGGCTCAGACGGTGGACCGCGGACGGTACGCTCCCCAATATCGCCGCGTTCATGGCCGCCGGTCTCGTCGGCGAGACCCGAAACATCGAGGGATTCGAAGGCTCGACCTGGCCCTCCTTCGCCACGGCCGTGGGCACGGGAAAACACGGGTTCTACTGGCAGCAGCAGCTGAAACCGGGAACCTACCGGATCCTGGGATGCGATCCCGGCGACCACATCAGCCAGCCGATGCTGTGGGAGACGCTCAGCGCCGCAGGCCGGCGGGTGGTGCTGCTCGATATCCCGATGTGCCCGCCCTCTCCCAACCTGAACGGGGTGCAACGGGTTGAATGGGGCGGTCACGACCTGGCGTTTGGCTTCCAGACGACGCCGCCCGGGCTCCGGCGGGAGATTCTCGCCGCGGTCGGACCCTATCCCTACCCCGGCCGCTGCGACGTGGCCAGTCGCTCCACGGAGGAGTGCCGTGCCTTCGCCGACCTGCTCCTCAAGGCGGTCCCGCTCGGCACCCGCCTGGCCCGCGAGACCCTGCACCGCGAACCCTGGGACTTTGCGATCCAGGTGTACGGCGAAGCCCACTGTGCCGGCCACCAGCTCTGGCACCTGCACGACCCCGGGCATCCGGCGTATGATCCCGAGGTTACCGCGCGGTTCGGCAACCCGGTCCGTGAGGTCTACGTCGCCATCGATCAGGCCATCGGCGAGCTGCTGGCCGATGTCTCGCCCGACACGACCGTGGTGCTGATGTCGTTGCACGGGATGGCGCCGCCCTGGGGAGCGGCGATCCTGATCCCGGAAATTCTCGAGCGACTCGGGGTCAAGCAGTATCCGCTCGCCCCGGCGCCGGAGGGCGGCCACGACGGGGGCGGCCACCGTCTGCTGGCGCTGTATCGCAGGCTTCCGGTTCAGATTCGGCAGCCGATCTACCGAGTCCGCCAATACGTCAATCAGCGCCTGCTCCGGCGGGGCGAGCCGCTGGGGTTCGACCCGGCGCGCACCCGGGCGTTCGACATCATCCTGGGCGGCGCATTCTCGGGAATCCGGCTCAACCTCCGGGGGCGGGAGCCGCACGGCATTCTGGAATCCGGTGCCGAGGCGGAGAGGTTCATCACCGGGCTTCGTCGCGACCTGCTCGAAATTACGGACCTGCGCACCGGACGGCCGGCGATCTCCCGGATCATTCGCACCGCCGAGGAGTTCCCAGGGCCCAAGCTCGACGGGCTCCCCGACCTGATCGTCGTCTGGAACGAGGAGAATGCCCTGGGCACGACCAACGCCGGGGGTGGGAAGGGCGCCCGGGTCAAGGTGTCATCCCCGAAGATCGGGACCGTGGAAGGGGTGAACAGCTACTGCCGCACCGGTGATCACCTGCTGGAAGGCCTCTTCGTGGTGCGGGGACCGGGCATTGCGCCGGGCAAACTCGATCGGGTGGTGCGGACCATCGACCTCGCGCCCACCTTCGCCCGGATGATGGGCTGCGAGATGCGCGACGTCGACGGGGTGCCTATTCCGGAGCTGCTCGACGCGCCGGTTGCCGCCGGGTCCGGCCGGTGAGCGTGCGGCCCATCCATCGCAGCAGCACGGGAAGAAACACCCTGGGGTACCTGAGCAGCAGCACCGCGCCGCCCCGCAGCGCCTCGCGCCAGCGGCCCGACCGGACGCTCCGGCTCAACGCTGAGAGGCGGGGACCCCCGTCGTGCCGCTCGTGAGCGATCCGCCGCCCGATGCGAAGGGCCCGGCGCAGCTTCGGGTCGGAGCCGGTGAAGGCCGCCTGCTGATCCAGCGCACTCAGGTTGCCGGCCAGCATGGCGGCATGGTTTCGCGAGGTGTTGGCGTCGTGGATCCGGTATTCCGCGATCACCTGCTGGTGGCCCCACGCCTCGTGGCTCCGGACCAGGCGGAGATACAGTTCGTAGTCTTCGCAGCACCGCGGCTCGATCAGGAATCCCCCGACCTGCTCCACCACGGCCCGCCGGAAGATCACCACCACCGGCGGGCCGATGATGTTCTCCCGCAGCAGGTCGATGTACCGGGCCCGGCCGAAGGCGGGAGGGCGGTCCTGGTGATCTGCGACCGGCTGGCCGGCCGCGTCGATGAGCCGCCGGTACCCCCAGACGAAGGCGCAACCCGGTCGGATCGCGAACGCCGCGAGCCCGGTCGCGAAGGCGTGGGGCAACAGCCGGTCGTCGGCATCGAGGAACACGATGAAGTCCCCGGTGCTCTCGCGCAGGCCACGATTGCGGGCCGCGCTGAGGCCCTGGTTCGGCTGCGAGAGACACCGTACCCCGGGGTAGCGGCCGACGATCTCCCGCACGTTGTCGGGCGAGCCGTCGTCCACCACCAGGATCTCATGGGCCGGATGGGTCTGGCCCAGTGCACTTTCGATCGCGTCCCCGAGAAAATGCGCCTGGGCGAAGCAGGGGATGACGACCGAGACCCGGGACATGCCCGCAAGCTTCGGCGGACCGGGCTGCTTCGTCAATCCGGGGGGAGCAGGGGCCGTTCGGTCACCTGTTTGACGATCTCCTTGATGCCGTCGGAGAGGTGATCGCCGTAGTGGAGCAGATAGACTCCGCGGGAGCGCCGGGCCAGCAGAAACGCCAGAAACGGCATGTCGGCTTTCGCGGAGTTGCAGGGGGGACAGGCGAGGACCAGGTTGTCGGGCCGGTCGTAGGCGGTCTGCCCCTTGCGGGGCCGGACGTGGTCGAGGGTCACTTCGTCGGGCGTCATGTTCTTGCCGCAATACGCGCAGACCGCGCCGTGCAATCCGAGCAGCCAGTCGCGGTGGGCCTGGTAGGAGCGGCCGCCGGACCGGCGTAACGTCGTGGAAGAAGCGATGGACGGGGAGCGTGGCGCGCGTTTACGAGACTTGCGGGGCACGAAGGCTGGGTGCTGGATACTGGTTCCTGGTTGCTGGTACGTTACTCACGGTCTGAAACATAACCCCGCCGGACCCATTCTCATACCCCGCGCCCTCGCCGGGCCCGCGCTCCTGGTGTAATTTGCGGACCTGCCCGCGCCCGTCATTCTCCCCGCGAGAAGCGAAAGGAGTCCCTCCTGACGGTTGATACCCAGCGGCCGCCGGCGCGCCCGGCGCCCGACAGCGACACGGCGCTCACCTGGCGCAGCATCAACACCATCCGCACCCTCGCGATGGATGCGGTGCAGGCCGCCGAAAGCGGGCATCCGGGAACCCCGATGGCGCTGGCTCCGGCGGCCTGGCTGCTGTGGACCCGCCATCTGCAGCACGATCCCCGGCGCACCGACTGGCCCGATCGGGATCGCTTCGTGCTCTCCTGCGGCCACGCCTCGATGCTGCTCTATGGTCTCCTGCATCTGACCGGGTACGACCTTTCCCTCGGGGAAATCCGCAACTTCCGGCAGTGGGGCTCGAAGACGCCGGGTCATCCGGAGCACGGCCACACCCCCGGCGTGGAGACCACCACCGGGCCCCTGGGTCAGGGGGTGGGCAATGGGGTCGGAATGGCCATGGCCGAGGCGCTGCTGGCCCACCGATTTAACCGGCCGGGCCACCAGATCGTGAATCACCGGACCTGGGTGTTCGCGAGCGACGGGGACCTGATGGAGGGAGTGGCCAGCGAGGCGTCCTCGCTGGCCGGGCACCTGGCGCTGGGCAAGCTCACCATCCTGTACGACGACAACCACATCACCATCGACGGCGACACCGACCGCAGCTTCAACGAGGAGGTGCGGCTCCGCTTCGAAGGCTACGGTTGGCGGGTGCTTGAGGTGGACGACGGGAACAACCTCGACGCCATCGACCGGGCGTTCGGCGAGGCGGCCCGACACTCCGACCGCCCGACCCTGATCCGGCTGCGGACGATCATCGGTTATCCCGCGCCGACCCGGCAGGGCACCGCCAAGGCGCACGGCGAGGCGCTGGGCAAGGAGGAAGTCGCCCGGACCAAGGAGATCCTCGGCTGGCCCGCGGAGCCCGCGTTTTTTATCCCGCCGGAAGTTGCCGCCGAGACCGAGAACATCGCGGCCCGGGGCGCCGGGCAGCGGGCCGACTGGGAGGCGCGCTTGGCCCGCTACCGGGCCGACTATCCCGACCTGGCCCGCGAATTCGAGCAGGCGCTCTCCGGCCATCTCGAGGTGAACTGGGAAGAGGTGCTCCCCCACTTTCCGGCCGGTACCCCGCTGGCGACCCGGCAGGCGTCGGGTGCCGCGCTCCAGGCCCTCAGCACCGCGGTACCGACCCTGGCGGGCGGATCCGCCGACCTGGCGGGAAGCACGGGCACCAGCCTCAAGGGTCTCACCCTGTTCGGCCCGGGCAAGCCGGGACGCGACATCGCCTGGGGAATCCGGGAGCACGTGATGGGGTCGGCGATGAACGGGATGGCGCTTCACGGGGGCATCCGCCCCTACGGCGCCACCTTCCTGGTCTTCGCCGATTACATGAAGCCGGCGATCCGCCTCGCCGCGCTGATGAAGCTTCCGGTCACCTACATCTTCACCCACGACTCCATCGGGCTGGGAGAAGACGGACCCACCCACCAGCCGATCGAGCACCTGGCGATGCTGCGGTCCATTCCGAACCTGACGGTGATCCGGCCGGGAGACGCCGCCGAAACTGCCGAGGCGTGGCGCGTGGCCCTGGAGCACCGCGAGGGCCCCACGGCCCTGGTCCTGACCCGGCAGAAGCTTCCGGTGCCGGACCGAACCGGACTGGGTCCGGCCACCGGGGTCCGGCGGGGCGGATATGTCCTGTACGATCCGCCGGCGGCCGCTCGTGCCATCCTGATCGCGACCGGCTCCGAGGTGCATCTCGCGCTGGAGGCGGCGCGCGCCCTGACGGCGGAAAACCTTCCGGTTCGAGTCGTCTCGCTGCCCTCGTGGGAGATCTTTCGCCGGCAGCCGGCGGATTACCGGGAGGCGGTGCTGCCCGCCGGCGTGCGGGCCCGGGTGTCGATCGAGGCAGCCTCGCCGTTCGGCTGGCTCGAGTGGGTCACCGAAGCCGGCGCGGTGATCGGGATCGACCACTTCGGCGCGTCGGCGCCGGGGGAGCGGCTGCTCGAGGAGTTCGGCTTCACCCGTGACGCCGCGATCGCCGCGGTGCGCCAGGTGCTTTCGAGGAGGACCTGATGGATCCCAATCCGCTGATCGAACTGGGACGGCTGGGTCAGAGTCCCTGGTACGACTACATCACCCGCGACCTGATCGCCTCGGGGAAGCTGGCCCGGCTGATCGCCGAGGACGGGCTCCGCGGCATGACCTCGAATCCCACCATCTTCGAGAAGGCGATCTCGGGGAGCGAGGACTACGACGACGATATCCGCCAGCTCGCTTCGCTGGGCCGCACGCCCCAGGAGATCTTCGAGGCGCTCTCGGTGGTCGACGTCCGGGCGGCCTGCGACGTCTTTCGCCCGGTGTACGACGCGACCGGGGGGGCCGACGGCCTGGTGTCGCTCGAGGTGAATCCCGAGCTGGCAGACGACACCGCCGGCACGATCGCGGAGGCCAAGCGGCTGTGGACCGCGGTGGACCGGCCCAATGCCATGATCAAGATCCCGGCCACTGCCGCCGGTATCCCCGCCATCGAGGAGTCACTGGCGGAGGGCATCAGCATCAACATCACCCTGCTCTTCTCGGTGGCGCGCTACGAAGAAGTGATCGAGGCCTTCTTCCGGGGGCTGGAGCGGCGGCGGGTGGCAGGGCTGGAGGTCGGCGAGATCAACTCGGTGGCGTCGTTCTTCGTGAGCCGGGTGGACGGCCGGGTGGACCCCCAGCTCGACGCCCGGGGCGATCCCCACCAGCTCCGCGGCACCATCGCCATCGCCAACGCCGGGATGGCCTACGCGGCCTTCGAGCGCTCCCGCGCCACCCCGCGGTGGGGAATGCTCGCCGAAGCGGGGGCCCGTCCCCAGCGGCCGCTCTGGGCCTCGACCAGCACCAAGGATCCGGCCTATCCCGACACCTACTACGTGGAAGCGCTGGTGGCCGCGGACACGGTGAACACCATTCCACCCGACACCCTGGACGCCTACCGCGATCACGGCAAGCCGGAGCTCCGGATCCACGAGGCCATGGCCTCGGCGCCCCGCCTGCTCCGGGAGCTGGCCGAGACCGGAGTGGACCTGGAGGAGGTGACCCGGTTCCTGGAGGAGGATGGGGTGGCGAAGTTCGCCGCGTCCTACCGGCAGCTGGTGGCCGGGATTGAAGCGAAGGCGAGCGCCCTGGTGCGGTGAGCGGTGAGCGGTGAGCGGTGAGCGGTGAGCGGTGAGCGGTGAGCGGTGAGCGGGAAATTGGCGGAGCCCGGGTAAGTTAGATATCTCTTTACTCGTGCTCTGCTTTATCGTGAGCTGTGCGCGATCACCGATCTCTCGAGGCCTGGAAAGAAGCGAGAAAAGTCTCTCTCGCTGCCCTGGATGCAAGCCGCGAGCATTGGAAGCCCTACGCTGCCGCGCTCTTGGTCAGCTCCAGCGGGCCGCTTTGTCGGTTCAGCTCAATATCGCCGAGGGATATGCACTGGCGGGAAGAAAAGTTTTGGCAACAATCTCCGCATTACCTGCGGCTCAGCGATGGAAACCGGCGAACCTCTCGAACTCGCGAGGGCTAAGACAATCCTCCCCGAGGCCATGGTACGGGAGACACTCGTCGATTGTCTGAGGAGCCAACGGCTGCTGCTCGGCCTGATACAGCGCTCTCGGGGCCTCGAGTAGTTCCCGCTGACCGCTCACCGCTCACCGCTCACCGCTCACCGTTGTTACGCCGCCCCCGACCTGGCGGGGACCATGCTCGCGTCCCACAGCCCCTCGGATTTGGCGACGAAGGCGGTGGCCGACAGATCGCTGGTGACGTTGACGGTGGTCCGGGTCATGTCGAGGATCCGGTCCACTCCCAGCACGATCGCGATGCCCTCGGGCGGCACCCCCACCATCGCCAGAATCCCCACCAGCAGCGGAATCGAGCCTCCCGGCACGCCCGCCGCACCCACCGCCGTAATCACCGCCATGACGATCACGATGATCATCCCGCCCACCGACAGCTCGACCCCGAACACCTGGGCGAGGAAGATCACCGTGATCCCCTCGAAGATCGAGGTGCCGTTCATGCACATGGTGGAGCCCAGGGGCAGCACGAAGCCGGCGATCTTGGGAGGCACGCCCAGCCCCTCCTCCGCCGCCTGGAGGGCGGTCGGAAGAGTGGCGCTGCTCGAGCTGGTCGAGAACGCGGTAATCAGGGCGGAGCGCACCCGGGAGAAGAACAGCCGGGGGCTGATGCCGATGACAAACCGCAGGATCAGCGAGAGGTTCACCGCGGCGTGGAAGACCAGCGCGCCCAGCACCACCGCCACATAACCCGCCAACGGTTTCAGCAGCGTGAAGCCGAATCGCGAGGTAACTCCGAAGATCAGCGCGGTCACCCCGTAGGGCGCGAGCTTCATGGCCATCCCGACGATCTTGATCACGACGTCTTCCAGCGCGCGCAGGACGTCGAGCATCGGCTTGGCCCGCTCCGGCTTGAGCTGGGTCAGCGCCGCGCCGAACATCAGGCCGAAGAAGATCACCCCCAGCATGTCGCCGTCGGCGGCGGACTTCACCGGATTCCGGGTGACGATGTTCACGAAGGTCTCGATCCCGAACCCGCCGGCCTCCTGGGCGGTGATCCGGGATGAAGCGTCCGCGGCGTAGGTGGCCATCAGCTCGGTCTTGACGCTTTCCGGAATGCCGGAGCCGGGCTTCACCAGCAGGACGATGATCAGACCGAAGGTCGCGGCCAGGAACGTGGTGGCGAGGAAATACCCGATGGCCTTGCCGCCGACCCGGCCGACCTTTTTCAGATCGCCGAGGCCCGCCACCCCGAGGGAGATCGAGGCGAAGACCAGCGGCATCACGATCATGAAGAGCAGCCGGAGGAACACCTGCCCCACCGGACCCGCGATGTACTTGTTGAGCCAGACCACCGTGGGCGAGCCGCCCCCGAGCTGGGTGTTGGCCAGGACCCCGGCCGTCGCGCCGACCAGGAGCGCGATCAGGATCTTGGTGTGGAGCTTCATCCCGGTTCCGGTGTTGCCGATCGATTCCGCCATCTGGTCCTCGGAGCGCACGGAGTGAGGCCGCGTCCGCGCACGGGGGGGTGACTACGGTCTGTGAAGGGGCAGAGGAAGCTACGGGAACGGTTTGCCGGGCGTCAACTCGCTCGGACTAGGGTTTGGGCGGCTTCACCTTCTTGACCCAGGGCGGCGGGGTCCTGGTCCACAGCACGATCGCCCCGCAGTTGGAGCCGCGCTCCAGCTCCGGCGGAGTGGAGGAAGGCCCGGAGTAGACCTCCACCCCGTCGAGATCGCGGGGCGGCTGGAGCCAGACCAGCGCGGGATCCGCGGGAATCCCGTCCATCCAGTAGGTGGGCTGGCAGCCCCGGGGGGCGCGGGAGAGCACCGCGCGACACACGATGCCCCGGCAGTCCACCCGCATGCCCGGCACGGTCCGCAGCAGGTCCGCCACCGTCTGGGGACTCCGCTTCTCGATCTCGGCGCGGGAGAAGTAGCGACCCCGCCCCTCCTGGCTCCGCCGCACGAAATCGGCGGGGAGATTGGGTCGTTCCGCCACCTCGAGGTCGGGAAGCCGGAAGCTTTCGGCGTCGGCTTCGAAACGCACCTCGATCGTTTCCAG